>JAUJME010000141.1 GCA_030447005.1 Solirubrobacteraceae bacterium
TTCGAGCGCGGGGCCGACGACTTCATGGCCAAGCCGTTCTCCTACGGCGAGCTGCGGGGCCGGGTCGGCGCGCTGCTGCGCCGCTGCCGCGCGCGCCGGGGCGGCGGGCGGCTGCGGATCGGCGACCTCGAGGTCGATCCGTTGTCGCGCGAGGTGCGCCTGCGCGGTCGCGGCATCGGGCTCTCCCAGAAGGAGTTCGCGCTGCTGCGCGCGCTGGCGGTCGAGCCGACGCGGGTCTTCACCAAGGAGGAGCTGCTGCGCGACGTCTGGGGCTTTCGGTCGATGGGCTCGACGCGCACGCTGGACTCCCACGCCTGCCGGCTGCGCCACAAGCTCGCCGCCGACGGCGACCACTACGTGATCAACGTCTGGGGTGTCGGCTACCGGCTGATCGACGGGCCGCCGGCGGCGGTGGCGGCGTGACCGCCGCGTGGCAGCTCGCGGGCTGGGCCTGCTTCGCGATGGCCGTCGCCGCGCTGGCGGTCGTGCGCTGGCGGATCGAGTCGCGCTTCGCGCTCGTCGCCGAGGCGAGCCACGAGCTGCGCGGGCCGCTCACCGCGGTCCAGCTCGGGCTCTCGGCGCTCGTCCGTGAGGCGGAGCCCGACGGCGCTCGGCGCGCCGCGGCGCTCGACCTCGAGCTCCGGCGGGCGGGGCTCGCGCTCGAGGATCTCGCCGCCGCGCCCGTGGGCCGGCGCGCGGCCGAGCGCCTCGCGCCGGTCGACGTCGCCGATCTGCTCGAGGACGCCGGCGAGGCGTGGGCCGCGGTGGCCGCCGCGTTGGGCGGGTCCGTGGAGGTCGAGCGCCCGGAGGAGTGGTGGGTGATCCGCGGCGATCGCGTCCGGCTCGCCCAGGCGCTCAGCAACCTGGTGGCCAACGCGATCGAGCACGGCGAGGCGCCCGTCCGCCTGCGCGCCCGGCGGGCGCAGGACGCGCTCTACCTCGAGGTCGTCGACGCCGGCTGCGGCCTGCCGGGGCGGCTGCCCGCGCCCCGCCCGCACACCGGGCGCCGCGGGCACGGGCTCGGCATTGCCGCGCGGATCGCCGAGGGCTGCGGCGGCCGGCTGCGCTCCGCATGCGGGCCCGAAGGGCACGTGATGGCGCTCGAGCTGCCGCTCGAGGCGCCGCGATGACCGGCCGGCGCCGCCGCGCGGCGGTGCTGCTCGGTCTCGCGCTGCTGCTCGGCGGCATGGCGGCCTCCGACGTCGCGCGCCGCGAGGCCGCGGTGCGGGCGCGGCTCGCGCCGATCGTCGACGTCGTGGTGGCGGCGGAGGACCTCGAGGCGGGCCGCGAGCTGCGCGAGCGCGACCTCGCCGTCCGCCGCATGCCCGCCCGCTTCGCGCCCGCCGGCGCGGCGGCCGACCCCGCCGAGCTCGTCGGCCAGCGCGTGGCGGTCCCCGTCCCGCGTGGTGGCTACCTGGCCGGCGGGCAGCTCTCCGTCGAGGCCGGCCCGCCCGGCGCGGCGGTGCGCCGTGGCGAGCGCGCGACGGACGTGGTGGGCGTGGGCTCCGCGGAGCTCGTCGCGCCCGGCGCGCGCGTCGACGTCCTCGTCACGCGCGGAGGCGAGCGCGCGGGCGGGACCGCTCTCGCCCTCGAGGACGTCGAGGTGCTCGCCTCCGCGCCCGCCGCGCCGGGCAGCGGCGGCGAGGCGGGCGCCGGGGTGCCCCGCGTGGCGGCCACGCTGCGCGTCACCGTCCGCCAGGCGCTCTACCTGGCCGCCGCGCAGTCCTACGCGCGCGAGCTGCGCCTGCTGCCGCGCGCGCCCGGCGACCGCCGGCGCAGCGGGCGCCTGAGCGTGGGGGAGGCGCTGCGGTGAGCCATCCGCTCGACGCGGTCGCCGCCGCCCTGCGCGAGCGCCTGCTCCGCGACCCGAGCCTCGGCGTCGCGGCCGGCGACCGCGAGGGGGCGATCCGCTCGCTCGTGGACCGCGAGGCGGCCGTCCTCGCGCCCGAGCAGCGCGAGGAGCTCGTGCGGCGGATCGCCGAGCGCTCGTTCGGCCTCGGCCCGCTCGAGCCGCTGCTCGACGACCCCGAGGTCGACGAGGTCATGGTCTCGGGGACGGCGCCCGCCTGGGTCGAGCGCGCGGGCCGGCTCGAGTCGACCGAGGTCGCCTTCGGCTCCGAGGAGGATCTGCGCCACACGATCGAGCGGATCCTCGCGCCGCTCGGCCGGCGCGTCGACGAGGCGCAGCCGCTGGTGGACGCGAGGTTGCCCGACGGCTCCCGCGTCAACGTCGTCGTCCCGCCGCTCGCGCTCGACGGGCCGGCGCTCACCATCCGCCGCTTCCGCCGCCGCGGCTTCTCGCCGCAGGACCTCGTCGCGCACGGGACGCTCACGCCGCCGCTGCTCGAGTTCCTCGGCCGCGCGGTCGCCGCGCGGGCCAACGTGCTCGTCTGCGGGGGCACGGGCTCGGGCAAGACCACGACGCTCAACGCGCTCTCGACCTTCATCGGCGCGGGCGAGCGGGTGGTGACCATCGAGGACGCCGCCGAGCTGCGGCTGCGCCAGCCGCACGTCGTCCGCCTCGAGGCCCGGCCGGCCAATCTCGAGGGGCGCGGCGAGGTGACGATCCGCCAGCTCGTGCGCAACTCGCTGCGGATGCGGCCGGACCGGATCGTGGTCGGCGAGGTCCGCGGCCCCGAGGCGCTCGACATGCTCACCGCGCTCTCCACGGGCCACGACGGCTCGCTGTGCACCGTCCACGCCGGGAGCCCGGCCGAGGCGCTGCGGCGGCTGGAGACCCTCGCGCTGATGGCGGAGCTCGGGTTGCCGCACGCAGCGGTGCGCGAGCAGGTCGCCGACGCGATCGACCTGGTCGTCTGCCAGGCGCGGACGGCGGACGGCGCGCGCCGGATCGTCGCCGTCTCCGAGGTGGTCCGCGTGGCGGGCGGGGCCGGCGTCCGCGACGTGTTCACCCTGCGGGATGGGCGGCCCTGCTGGCGGGCGCCGCTCGGCGACTCGCTGGCGGCGCGGCTGGCCGCCGCGCCGGGGGCATGAGCCGCGCCGCGCTGCTCGCGCTCGGTGCGGGCGCCGCCGGGGTGCTGGCCGCCTGGGAGGCGCTGGCCGCCGTGGAGGCGACCCGGCTCTCCGGCGCGCTGCGCCACGCGCTCGCGCCGCTGGCTCGCGCGGCCGCCGAGGGCCGTTCGCCCTCGGCCGTCGAGCGCCGGCGGCTCGCGGTCGTCGCCGCGGGCTGCCTGCTCGTCGCGGGCTGGCTGCTCGCGGGACCGGCCGCGGGTGCCCTCGCGGCGCTCGCCGGGCCCTCGAGCGCGGTCGCCCTCGTGCGCGCTCGGCGCCGCCGCTACCGCACCGCCCTGGCCCAGGACGCCCCGGTCGCCGCCCGCGCGCTGGCCGACGCGCTGGGCGCGGGCCACTCCGTCCGCGGCGCGGTCGGTGCGGCGGCGGCCGGCCTCGGCGGCCCCGCCGGCCACGAGCTGCGCCGCGCCGCGCAGGCGCTCGAGCTCGGAGAGCCGGCCGGCCGGGTGCGCGAGGCGCTGCGCGACCGCGCGCGCTCGCGGGCGTGGGACACCCTGACCGCGGCGATCCTGCTCCAGCGCGACGCGGGCGGCGACCTCGCCCACGCGCTCCGCGCGCTCGCCGCCTCGCTCGAGGCCGCCCACCGGACGGAGCGCGACGCGGCCGCTGCGACCGCGCAGGCGCGCTTCACCGCCTGGCTCGTCCTCGCGCTTCCGCTCGGGGCCGCCGCCCTCGCCGAGCTCGCCGGCCCCGGCTTCCTGCTCGGCCTGGCGCGCCACCCGGTCTCCGCGCCGCTGGCCGGCGCCGCGGTGATCCTCCAGGCGATGGCCGCGATCTGCGTGCGCCGGCTGGCGCGGGCGCCGGACCCGCTGTGAGCGCCGCCGCCGCGCTCGCCGCGCTCGCCGGCGCGCTCGCGTCCGCCGGGCTGGTCGACGTCGCGCGCCTCGCCGCAGCCGGGCGGGGCGCCCGGCGCCGGCGGCGCGGCGGGCGAGTGACCGCGGCGGGCCTGACCACGCTGCGGCGCCTGGGGCGGGGCCTCGGACCGGCGGCCGGGCGCGCGGACCTCGAGGCCCGCCTCGACGCGGCCGGCATCAGCGCGCCTGCCGCCGACGTGCTGGCGGTCAAGGCCGGCCTGGCGCTCGTCGCGCTCGCCGGCTGCGTGCCGCTCGCTCCCGCGCTGCCGGGGCGGCTCTGGCTCCTCGCGCCGCTCGCGGCCCCGGTCGCCGGATTCCTCGCCCCCGACGCGTGGCTGCGGCGGCGCATCCGCGCGCGGGCGGCCGCGATGGACGCCGAGCTCGCCGACGTCCTCGACCTCCTGCGCGTCGCCGTGGCCGCCGGCCTCCCGCCCAACCGCGCGCTCGGGGAGGTCGGCCGCCGGCACCCGGGGGCGCTGGCCGCCGAACTGCGCCGCACCGCGGCCGAGCTCGAGCTCGGGATTCCCGCCCCCGCCGCCTACGCTCGCCTCGCCCACCGGGCGCCCGCCGCCGGGATCGGCGCGCTCGTCGCCGCGCTCGAGCGCGCGGCCCGCCACGGGGCGCCGCTCGCCGGCACGCTCGGCGCCCAGGCCGCCGAGGCGCGCGCCGCCCGGGCCGCCCGGACGGCCGATCGCGCGGCCCGCGCCGCGCCGAAGATCCAGCTCGTCGTTGCGCTGCTGCTCGTCCCGTCGGTGATGCTGCTCGTCGCCGCGGCGGTCGTGCCAGCGCTGCTCGGCTGACCCGGCGTCGGCGCACGCGCCGACGGGCCGCCAGCTGCAAGCGCCGCTGCAGATCGTCCTCCCGCACGTCCTGGTGCAGCTTCGGCGGCTGTTTGCGCCCGCGTCGTCCCACCGCCGGAACCCGCCCGTTTGCAGGACGAACGTCGTACATCCGTCCAGCCGAGCGTCGGCATGGGGAGAAAAGTGGGGATGTGTGTTGCAGAGTGGGACGATGTGGGGTAGCTTGCCCATCGTCAGCCGGTCCGGGGTGGCGGGGCTCCTCCCACTCCGCCACCCCGTACCGACTTTCCCTCTTC
>JAUJME010000142.1 GCA_030447005.1 Solirubrobacteraceae bacterium
CTGTTCTCCCAGCAGGCGTCGCCGGGCTTCATCGAGATCTGGTCGCTGCAGTCGCGCATGGCGTGGCGGCTGCGCAACGCGGGCGGCTGATCGCGGTCGCCGGCGCGCGCGTCCGCGCGCGGGACCTCCGGCTCGGCGGCCGGGCGGCGGCCGACGCCGCCGTGCGGTGAGCCGCGGCGACCCGTCCGCCGCCGCTCGCATACTGCGACGGGTGAACCCCGATCGCCAGCCGCTCGCGCTCGACGTCCAGCAGGTCGTCTGGCTTCCGTCGTCGCCGACCGCGATCGAGGTCCGGGTCTTCGGGGCGTGGAGCGGGTCGACGGTGCCGCCGGCGGTCGAGCTCGTCGTCGGCTCGAGCCGCGTGGCGGCGCAGCGCGACGCACCGGCGGCCGGCGCGCCTCCGGCCTGGAGCGCCGCGTTCCTGGCGCCCGTCGAGTGGCGCGCGGCGCTCGAGGCGGGGGAGGGGCGGCTCGAGGCGGGCGACGTCGCCGTCGCGCTGCCGCCGGCCGTGCCGGGCACGATGGGCGAGGTGATCGACGACGAGCCCGGCGGGACCGTCGTCGACCCCGCCGTCCTGGCCGAGCGGCGGGCGCGCCGCGCCGAGCTTGCCGAGCAGTCGGCGTTCGAGCGCGCCGCGACGGCCGAGCAGACCGTCGAGACGCTGCGCACGCAGCTCGGCCACCTCGAGGAGCGCCTCGCCGGAGCGGCCACGGAGCGCGATCGGCTCGCCGCGCGCGTCGCCGACGCCGAGCGCCGCCTGCGGTTGGCCGAGCAGCGCGAGGAGGCCGAGCGGCGCCGCCGGACCGAGCTCGAGGAGGAGACCCTCGCGACGCGCCGCGACGTCGAGGCCGAGCTCGTCGAGCTGCGCGACCGTCTCGCGGGCGCCGAGGAGGTCACCGCCGCGATCGAGCAGGAGCTCCACCACGCCCGCCGCCGCCAGGCCGCCGCCGAACGAGCCGCCCAGTCCGACCGCGCCGCCCGCCGCGACCTCGAGGCCGAGCTGGCCACCGCCAACGCCCGCCTCGCCGCCCTCGAGGCAGTCGGAGCGACCGACCCGGCCGAGCTCGAGCGCCTCCGCGCGAGCGCCGCCGCCGCCGACCCGGCTGAGCTCGACCAGCTCCGCGCCCGCGCCGCCGCCGCTGAGGCCGCCGCAGCGGAGATCGGCGAGCTGCACGCCCGCGCCGCCGCCGCTGAGGCCGCCGCAGCGGAGATCGATGACCTGCGTGGCCGCCTCGCGGCTGCCACCACGAGTCGCGGAGAAGTGGAGGACCTTCGCCGCCGGCTCGCCGAGGAAGAGACGCGGGGCCACGAGGTCGACGCGAGGGTTGCCGCCGAAGGGGCCGGCGACCGCGCTCGGGAGCAGGCGCTCGCGGGTCAGGTCGCGGCGCTCGAAGCCGAGCTGGCACGGCGGACGGTCGCGCAGGAGCGCGTTCACGGCTCGATCGCCGGCGTGCGCGAGGAGCTCGCGCGGGTGCGGGCCCTGGTCGACGCCGGGCACGTTGCAGAGCCGGCGGTCCGCGCGCAGCTGACGGCGCTCGACGATCGGCGCCGCGTGCTCGAGGGCTCCCTTCGCCGGCGCGATGCGGAGGTCACCGGGCTGCGCGACGCCGTCGACACCGCGCGCGCGACGGCGGCCGCCGCGCGCACCGAGGCCGACGAGCACCGTGCGGCGCTCGTCGCGGCGCGCCGCGACGCCGCCGACCTGCAGGCACGGCTCGACGACGAGCGCCGCCACCGCGCGGCCGCGGAGCGCGATGTCGCCGACGCACCGGCTGACGGGCTCGGCGGCCGGCGCGCCGACCTCGAGGCGCGGGTCCATGAGCTCGCCGCCGAGATCGCGGCGATCCGTGCACGGATGCGCGACGCGACAGCCGACCTCGAGGCGCGGGTCGCCGACGAGCGCGCGCGGCGCGAGACCGCCGAAGCGCTCCTGGCGCAGCACCGCGCCGAACGCCCAGAGCATCCGATTCACGCCCCGGAGGTCGCGCCGGACGTCGACCCGCGGACGCGTCCGGACCTGCCCCCGGACGTCGGCCCCGACGTGACGCCCGACGTCGACGAGGACGACCCGGACGCGCCGCCGGTCGACCCGGACGCGCCGCGGGTCGACCCGACGGGAACCGTCACGCGCACCGAGCCGCAGAGCGCCGATCCCGCCGATCCCTTCCCGTCGACCGGCGACCACGCCCTCGACGAGCTCATCGCCGGGCTGCGCGCCCAGGTCGCCTCCGCGCGCGAGCAGCTCGACGCCTGGGACGCCGAGCGCCCGGAGGCCGCCTCCCCGCCGACGTCCAGCGCGCCGCCGTCGCCCGCCACCGCGTCGCCCGCCACCGCGCCGCTGGCCGCCGCGCCTTCGTCCGCGGACGCGGCGCCTTCTTCCGCCGCCGCGGTGCCTTCGCCCGCGCGCCCGCCTTCGTCCGCCGCCGCCCTGCCTTCCGCGCCACCTCCGTCCGCCGCCCGAGCGGCGGCCGCGGACGAGGTCACTCGGCAGCGGCTCGCGGCGATCGAGCGGGAGCTGCGCGCGGCCGTGCCGGAAGGCTCCGTCGCGACGCCGGCCCGCGACGTGATCGCGAGCCTCCAGCGCGCCGCCGACCGGTTGCGCACCGCTGCCGAGGAGGAGCTCGCGGCGCTCGAGGATGATCCGCCCATCGGACGGGAGGACCAGGTCGATCCGGTGGCCGGCTTGGCCTCGCCGCCCGCTCCTCTGGGCGAGCGAGCCACGACGTCCGCTCGCGAAGGGGCGTGGCTGCGGACCGGGCTCGAGCGGCTCGCCGCGACGGACGCGGCACTCGCCGTCGATCTCCTCGTCGCCCTGCTGCCGGCGCAGGCGCTCGTCGCCGACCGGCTGACCTACGAGCTCGGTGTACCGGGACAGGCGCCGGTGCGCGTCTCGCTGCACGAAGGGCTCGCCCGCGTCGAGCGGCCGCCCGCCTCGCCGGCGCTGCCGGACGCCGCGGTGACCGGCTCGCTCGCCGCGCTGGCGCCGCTGGCGGCGGGCGGCGCGAGCTGGCGCCTGCCCGACCTCGACGTCTCCGGCGCGCGGCGGAAGCTCCGGCGCCTCGCCTGGGCGCGGCGGCGGCCGGTCACGTTCGGCGACCTCGCCAAGGTGACCCCGCCGCCGGACCCGCGGCTGCTGCTGGCGGCGCTGGCCGCGGCGGTCGAGCCGGCGTGGACGCTCGGGGCGCGATTCGGCGTCGCGTACGCGTTCGCCGGCGACGGGCGCTGGGCGATCCTCGCGCACGACGGCGCGCCGCTGCGCGTCGTCGTCGACGACGCGCAGGACCGCGACGCGACCGTCCATGCCGGGCCGCACGCCCTGCTCGCGCTGCTCGCCGGCGCCGCTCAGCCGGCCGCCCGACCCGCCACCGTGGAGGGCGATCGCGCCGCTGCCGACCAGCTGCACGCCTGGTTCGACCGCGCGCGCGGCGTCGCGCCCGCCGCGCCCGCCGCCGCAGCGCGTTGATCCCGCAACCTCCGGCCGTTGGCGCGCTCCGGCGCCGTCTCCTCGTCCGACCCGGCACCTAGCATCCCTCGTCCGTGTCCGGCTGCGCCCACCTCCACGTCCACTCCGAGTACTCGCTCCTCGACGGCGCCTGCAACATCGACGCGCTGGCGGCCCGCGCCGCGGAGCTGGGCCAGCCCGCGCTCGCGCTGACCGACCACGGCGTGATGAACGGCGCGGTCGAGCTCTACAAGGCCGCGAAGAAGCACGGCATCAAGCCGATCGTCGGGTGCGAGATCTACTTCGTCGACGACCACGAGCAGGCCACGCGCGAGAAGGTCGAGCGCAACCACCTCACGCTGCTCGCCGAGTCCGACGTCGGCTACCGGAACCTGGTCAAGCTCTCCTCCGCCGGCTTCCTCGAGGGCCTCAACCGCGGCAAGCCGACGGTCGACCTCGGTCAGCTGGCCCGCCACAGCGAGGGCATCATCGCGATGACCGGCTGCCTCGCCAGCCGCTTCTGCTCGCGGCTCGTGCAGGACCGCCCCGACGAGGCTCGCGCGCACGCCGACGACCTGCTGAACGCCTTCGGCCGCGACAACGTGTTCTTCGAGGTTCAGAAGAACGGCATCGCCGACCAGGACAAGGCCAACGAGGGCATCGTCCGCATCGCGCGCGAGGTCGGCCGGCCCCTCGTCGCCGCCGGCGACGTGCACTACCTGCGGCGCGAGGACTACCACCACCACACGGCGCTGCTGTGCGTGCAGACCAAGTCGACGCTGGCGCAGCCGAAGATGACCTTCGACACGAACGAGTTCTACCTCCGCTCGACCGACGAGATGGCCGAGAAGTTCGCCGAGTGGCCGGAGGCGCTGCAGTCCACGCTCGACATCGCCGAGCGTTGCGACTGCACGATCGAGCTCGGCAACCAGCTCATCCCCGCGTACCCCACACCCGACGGCTCCGACGAGCGCGCGTACCTGCGCAAGCTCGTCCTCGACGGGCTGCACAAGCGGTACGGCGACCCGCCGCCCGCCGAGGCGGTCGAGCGCATGGAGATGGAGCTCGGCGTCATCGACCGGATGGGCTTCAACGCCTACTTCCTGATCGTCTGGGACTTCATCCGCTTCGCCAAGGAGAACGGGATCGCGGTCGGCCCGGGACGCGGCTCGGCGGCCGGATCGCTCGTCGCCTACACGCTCAACATCACCGACGTCGACCCGCTGCGCTACGACCTGCTCTTCGAGCGCTTCCTGAACCCCGAGCGTGTGTCGATGCCCGACATCGACATCGACTTCTCCGTCCGCGGCCGCGAGCGCGTCATGCGCTACGTGACCGAGAAGTACGGCCGCGGCGCCGTCGCCCAGATCGTCACGTTCGGCAAGATGTTCCCGCGCGCCGCCACGCGCGACGCCGCGCGCGTGCTCGGCCACGACTACGGGGCCGGCGACCGCCTGGCCAAGCTGATCCCCGACCCGATCATGGGCCGGCCGCC
>JAUJME010000143.1 GCA_030447005.1 Solirubrobacteraceae bacterium
GTCGAGGAGGCCATCGTCGAGATGCTCACCCGCAGCCGCTCGGCCTTCCGCGCCGAGTTCGCCGAGGCGGTCCTCTTCCCGGGCGGCGACGCCGCCCCGCGCCGGACGAGCGTCTCGGTCGACGGCATCGAGCCGATGACCGCCGTGGAGCCGGAGTCCGCCGCCGCGCTCAAGGAGCTCGCCGCCGCCGGCGGCGTCCGGATACTCGAGCGCCCGGCCCGCGACCCGGAGATCGAGGCCTACCTGAGCGACGCGGAGCTCGACGGCCCCGTGCTGGTCGCCGTCCTCGCCGGGCAGGCCGCGCCGCTCGGCCTGCTGCTGGTCGCCAACCGCCCCGACGTCGACCGCAACTTCACGGGCTCTGACCTCGAGCTGCTCGACAAGCTGGCCGGCCACGTCGCCGCCTCGCTCGAGCACGAGAACCTCGAGCAGGACTTCGGGCGCCTCGAGCAGCTCCAGAGCCAGCTCGAGCACATGGCCTTCCACGACCCGCTGACCAACCTCCCCAACCGGGCGCGGTTCACCGAGCAGGTCAGCCACGCGCTCGACCGCCGCGACGCGCTGGTCGCCGCGCTGTTCATCGACCTCGACGACTTCAAGACGGTCAACGACTCCCTCGGCCACAAGGCGGGCGACGAGCTGCTCGTCAGCGTCGCCGAGCGGCTGCGCTCGTCGCTGCGCGTCCACGACACCCCCGCCCGCCTGGGCGGCGACGAGTTCGCGGTCCTCATCGAGGACGCCGAGAGCATCGACGTGGTCATCGAGATCGCCGAGCGCGTGCTCGAGTCGCTCGACCACCGCTTCGTGATCGCCGACACGGAGCTCCACGTCCGCGCCTCGATCGGCGTCGCGACCAGCCAGGAGGGCGTCCGCCGCGCCCAGGACCTCGTCCGCAACGCCGACCTCGCCATGTACCGGGCCAAGTCGCAGGGCAAGGGCTGCTTCGAGCTCTTCGAGGCCGACATGCACGCCCGCGCCGTGCAGCGCCACGAGCTCAAGTCCGAGCTCCAGCGCGCGGTCGACGAGGAGCAGTTCGTCGTCCTCTACCAGCCGGTGGTCGACCTCCACGGCGGCCAGATCGCCGGCGTCGAGGCGCTCGTGCGCTGGCAGCACCCGCGCCTGGGGCTCGTCGGGCCCGACAAGTTCATCCCCCTCGCCGAGGAGGCAGGACTGATCGACTCGATCGGCCGCATCGTCCTCGCCCAGGCGTGCCAGCGGCTGGCGGTCTGGCGCCGCGCGAGCATCGCCGGCGACGCCTTCCGGCTCAGCCTCAACCTCTCCGTGCGCGAGTTCCAGGCGCCCGACCTCGTCGAGGTCCTGCGCGAGACGGCCGAGCGCTGCGGCGTCCCGACGTCCGCGATCACGCTCGAGATCACCGAGTCGGCGCTCATGGACGACCTCGAGGCGGGCGTGGCGCGGATGGAGCTCATCAAGGCGGCCGGCTTCCGGCTCGCACTCGACGACTTCGGCACGGGCTACTCCTCGCTCAGCCATCTGCGCAAGTTCCCGATCGACGTCCTGAAGATCGCCAAGCCGTTCGTGGACCACATCGCCGATCGTGAGGAGGACGCCGCCTTCCTGCGCTCCATCCTCGACCTGGCCCGCACGCTCTCGCTCGACGTCATCGTGGAGGGCGTCGAGACCGCCGAGCAGGGCCAGATCCTGCTCGAGCTCGGCGCGCGCAAGGTGCAGGGGTTCGTCTTCTCGCGGCCGGTCGAGGACCGCGCCCTCTCCGCGCTGCTCACCCTCACGCCGCTGCGCGGCTTCGCCGACGCGCCCGCGATCCCGATCGCGCCGCCGGTCGGCCCGGGCGTCGTCGAGATGGGGCACGCCGTCCGGCAGTAGCGCCGGCGAACTGCGGCTGGTGAGGGAGGAGGGGCCCCGCCGGCCGCCCCGCGGGCGCGCGAACCGTGTCGGGTTGTGCCCGGAGAGCGGGCGAAACGCCGGCACCACCGCCGCCGCGACCCCCAGAACGCCCGTTCCCGCTGGTAGCCTTCGACCTCCGCCTCAGGGCCCCCGCCCGCGCCACGGGAGTTCGCCATGCACCACCGCCAGATGCCGTCCTCCCCGGTCGGCCTGTACGACCCCACATACGAACACGACGCCTGCGGTGTGGCCATGGTCGCCCGCCTCAGCGGAGAGCCGTCCCACGAGGCCGTCCGCCGGGCCGTCGTGGCCCTCGCGAACCTCGAGCACCGCGGCGCGGCCGGCGCGGACCCCAACACGGGCGACGGCGCCGGGATCCTCATGCAGCTCCCCGACGAGCTGCTGCGTGGAGTCCTCGCGGAGGACCTCCCGCCGCCCGGGGCCTACGGCGTGGGGGTCTGCTTCCTGCCGCAGGACCGCTCCAGGCGCGAGGCGTTCGAGCGGCTGCTGACCGAGACGGTCGAGGCCGAGGGCCAGCGCGTCATCTCCTGGCGCGACGTGCCGGTCGACAAGGACTACGTCGGCATCACCGCCAACTACTTCGCGCCCTACATCAAGCAGCTCGTCATCGGGGCCTCCGACGAGCTGGCGGGCGACCAGGACGCCTTCGAGCGCAAGCTCTACGTCATCCGCCGCGTGGCCGAGCTCGCCGCCGGGCCCGATCTCGTCATCGCGACGATGTCGAGCCGCACGATCGCCTACAAGGGGATGCTCACGGCGCCCCAGCTCATGGGGTACTTCCCCGACCTCAACGACGAGCGGACGAAGACCGCGCTCGCGCTCGTCCACTCGCGCTTCTCGACGAACACCTTCCCGAGCTGGGAGCTCGCCCACCCCTACCGGATGATCGCCCACAACGGGGAGATCAACACGCTGCGCGGCAACGTCAACTGGATGCGCGCGCGCGAGTCCCAGCTCGCCTCCGAGCTCTTCGGCGAGGAGGACCTGCGCAAGATCCTCCCCGTCGTGCGCCCGGGCGGCTCGGACTCCGCGACCTTCGACAACGTGCTCGAGCTGCTCGTGCTGGGCGGACGCTCGCTGCCGCACGCGATGATGATGATGGTCCCCGAGGCCTACGCCGGCCGCGAGGACATCCCGGAGCACCTGCGCGGCTTCTACGACTTCCACGCCTGCCTGATGGAGCCGTGGGACGGCCCGGCGGCGATCGCCTTCACCGACGGCCGCGTCCTCGGCGCGACGCTCGACCGCAACGGCCTGCGCCCCGGCCGCTGGCTCGAGACGAAGGACGGCTGGGTCGTGCTCGGCTCGGAGACCGGCGTGATGGACGAGCCGCCCGCCAACATCGCCCGCAAGGGCCGCCTGCAGCCCGGCAAGCTCTTCCTGGTCGACCTCGAGGCGGGCCGGATCGTCGCCGACGAGGACGTCAAGCGCGAGGTCGCCACCCGCCGGCCCTACGGCGACTGGTACCGCGAGGGCGTCGTGCACATCGGCGACCTGCCGGAGCGCCCGCCGCGCGTCCCGCGCACGGAGCCGCTGCGCACCCGCCAGCTCGCGTTCGGCTACACGCAGGAGGACCTGCGCGTCCTGCTGGCGCCGACCGCCGCCAAGGGCGAGGAGCCGATCGGCTCGATGGGCAACGACCTTGCGCTCGCCGTGCTCTCCGAGCGCCAGCCGCCGCTGTTCGCCTACTTCAAGCAGCTCTTCGCCCAGGTCACGAACCCGCCGATCGACCCGATCCGCGAGGCCGTCGTGATGAGCGTCGGGACGGGGGTCGGGTCGGAGCGCAACCTGTTCGACGAGTCGCCCGAGCACGCCCACGTGCTCGCGATGGAGCAGCCCATCCTGCGCAACGGCGAGCTCGAGAAGCTCCGGCAGGTCGACTCCGACGTCTTCGCCGCCCACACCATCGACGTCACCTGGGCGGTGGTGGAGGGCCCCGACGGCATGGCCGTGGCGCTCGAGCGGATGGCCGCCGAGGCGTCGGAGGCCGTCGCCCGCGGCGTCAACATCCTCATCCTCTCCGACCGCCGGCTGGGCGAGGACCGGATGGCGGTCCCGTCGCTGCTGGCGGTCGCGAGCGTCCACCACCACCTCGTCCGCGAGGGCACGCGCCTGCAGACCGGGCTCGTGCTCGAGTCGGGCGAGCCGCGCGAGGTCCACCACTTCGCGACGCTGATCGGCTACGGCGCCTCGGCGATCAACCCGTACCTGATGTTCGAGTCGCTCGAGGAGCTCGTCGAGCGCGAGATGCTCCCGCAGGGGATGGACGTCGAGACGGCCGCCGGCCACGTGGTCAAGGGGATCGGCAAGGGGCTGCGCAAGACGATCTCCAAGATGGGGATCTCGACGATCCAGTCCTACTGCGGCGCGCAGATCTTCGAGGCGGTCGGTCTCGCCCCCGAGCTCATCGACCGCCACTTCACCGGCACCGCGTCGCGGATCGGCGGGATCGGCGTCGACACGCTGGCGCGCGAGACGCTCGACAGGCACGCCCGCGCCTACCCCCGCGCCCGTCGCTCACGTCAGGCCGGAGGCCTGAGGGGGCTCTCAGAGGGCGGGGCCGGACGCCCCGCCGAGGACTCCCTGTTGCCCGTCGGGGGGATCTACGCGTGGCGCCGCGACGGCGAGCACCACCAGTGGAACCCGGAGACGATCTCGCTGCTCCAGCACGCCGTCCGCCACGGCGGCGAGCGGACCTACGAGGAGTTCTCGCGCCTGGTCAACGAGGACGCCGCCCGCCGGGCCACGCTCCGCGGCCTGCTGAAGTTCCGCCTCGACCCCGAGGGCGGCGTCCCGCTCGACGAGGTCGAGCCCGCGTCGGAGATCGTCAAGCGCTTCGCCACCGGCGCGATGTCGCTCGGCTCGCTCTCGCGCGAGGCGCACGAGACGCTCGCGGTGGCCATGAACCGCCTGGGCGGGCGCTCGAACACCGGCGAGGGCGGGGAGGACCCCGTCCGCTTCACCGACGAGCGCCGCTCGAAGATCAAGCAGGTCGCCTCGGGCCGCTTCGGGGTCAACATCAACTACCTCGTCAAC
>JAUJME010000144.1 GCA_030447005.1 Solirubrobacteraceae bacterium
CGCTGCCCGAGGCGCAGGTCGACCGCTTCATGTTCAAGCTCGTCGTCGACTACCCCGACGCGCGCGACGAGGTCTCGGTGGTCGAGCGCTCGCTCGCGCAGGCGGGCGCGCGCGTGCGCGAGGTCCTCTCCCCGGCGGCGCTCAGCCACTACCAGGCCGCCGCGGCCGACGTCTACGTCGACCGGCGGGTCATGGAGTACGCCGTGGCGCTGACCACCGCGACGCGCGAGAGCGGCGAGGAGGGCTGGGTCGAGTTCGGCGCGAGCCCCCGCGGCTCGATCAACCTCGTGCACTCCGCCCGCGCGCTGGCGCTGCTGCGCGGCCGCGACTACGCCCTCCCGGTCGACGTGCGCGATCTCGCCCGCGACGTGCTGCGCCACCGCATCGTCCTCACCTACGAGGCGCTGGCGGCCGGCGTGGACGCCGACCGCGTGCTCGACTCGGTCCTCGACCGGGTCGGGATGCCGGTGGTCGAGCTCGGGGCGGAGCGCGGCGCCCGGTGAGAGCCGGCCGCCCGCAGGCCGGGGGGCCGACGCGGCGGCGCGCGACCGCCCTCGCCGAGCCGGTCCGCACCCCCGACCGCCCGGGCCCCGGCCCGGTGCCGGCGCCCGTCCTGCGCTCGCTCGACCTCGCCGTGCGCAAGCGCGTCGAGTCGCTCATCCCCGGCGAGCACCGGACGCCGAGCGTCGGCTCGGGCACCGAGCTCGCGCAGATCCGGCCCTACCAGCCGGGCGACGACGTCCGCCAGATCGACTGGAACGTCACGGCGCGCACGCGCGAGCCGCACGTCCGCGTCCACGTCGGCGAGCGGGCGATGACCACGTGGCTGGTGCTCGACACCTCCGCGTCGATGACCTTCGGAACCGCCGAGCGGCGCAAGGCGGACGTCGCCGAGGGCGTCGCGCTGGCCGTCGGCCACGTCGCGACGCGGCGCGGCAACCGCCTCGGCGTGGTCGCGGCCGGCGCCGGCGAGCCGGCCGTCCTCCCGCCGCGCCAGGGCCGGGTCGGCCTGCTCGGTCTGCTGGCCACGCTGCGCGCGGAGCCGGAGGCCGACGGCGCCGGGGCGACCTCGCTGGGGGCCGCGATCGCCAAGGTCCGCGCCGTCGCGCGGGCGCGCGGGCTCGTCGTGGTGATCTCCGACTTCCGCGGGCCCGGTGACTGGGGGCCCGCGCTGCGGGCTCTGCGGGCCCGCCACGGAATCCTCTGCGCGGAGATCCGCGACCCGCGCGAGCTCGCGCTGCCCGCGGTCGGCGCGCTGTGGATGGTCGACCCGGAGACGGGCCGCCAGGTCCAGGTGGACACGAGCTCGCGCAAGCTGCGCGACCGCTTCGCCGCCGCGGCGGCGGACGAGCGCGCCGCGGTCGCCTCCGAGATCCGCTCGGCCGGAGCCGACCACGTGGTGCTCTCGACGGAGGGCGACTGGTTGCGCGACTTCGCCGCCCACCTGCGCCGCACGGAGCGCGCCGGGCGCCCGGACGCCGCGGCGCGCGCCCAGGCGAGCGCCATCGAGGCCGAGACGCCGGAGGTCATCGCGTGAGCTTCCGCGAGCCGGCCTACCTCACCGCCCTCGTCCTCCTGCCGCTGGCCGTGCTCGTCTACGTCGCGCTCCAGCGCCGCCGCCGCGAGGAGTCGGCGCGCTTCGCCGCCGCCGCGCTGATGCCCAACGTCGTCACGGGCCGCCCGGGCTGGCGCCGCCACGTGCCGGCGCTCCTGCTGCTCGCCGCGCTGGCCACGCTGGTCTTCGCGCTCGCCCGCCCGGAGCGGACGGTGGCGCAGCCCAAGCGCCAGGCCACGGTGATGCTGGTGACCGACATCTCGGGCTCCATGAGCGCCACGGACGTCCGCCCCGACCGGCTCGCCGCCGCCCAGAAGGCCGCGCGCACCTTCATCGCCAAGCTCCCCGACACCTTCCGGATCGGCTTCGTCGCCTTCAACCAGTTCGCCGAGGTTCGCCTCCCGCCGACGACGGACCGCGCCCAGATCGAGCCGGTCATCCGCGGCCTGATCGCCGACGGCGGCACCGCCATGGGCGACGGCCTGGCCCGGGGCGTCGAGGCGCTCGAGGCCCAGCTGCGCGCTCAGCGCCGGACGGAGGACCGCCGGCCGCCCGCCGCGCTCATCCTCCTCTCCGACGGCAAGAACACCGTGGGCGACACCCAGCCGCTCGAGGCCGCGCGCGCCGCGGCGCGGCTGAAGATCCCGATCTACGCCGTCGCGCTCGGGACGCCGACCGGCTCGATCGAGCTGACGGACCAGTTCGGGCTCACCCAGACGATCCCCGTCCCGCCGGACCCCGAGACGCTCAAGGAGATCGCGCGGCTGACCGGCGGCCGCTTCTTCGACGCCGAGGACGCCGAGCAGCTCGAGTCGATCTACGAGACGCTCGGCACGCGGATCGGCTTCGAGCGCGAGAAGCGCGAGGTCACCTCGGCGTTCGCAGGCGGCGGGCTGCTCCTGCTGCTGGTGGGCGGCGCGCTCGGGATGCGCTGGTTCGGCCGGCCGCTCTAGGGCCTGCGACCGTTTCCGCGTTGACAGCGGCCGGCATCGCCGGGATAACTCCCTCCCCCTCGAGGAAGGAGCCCGGATGACGGAGGAGCGCTGGGAGCGACTGGTGCGAAAGCTCGACCGGGTCGCGGCGGAGAAGCCGCGGGGTTACCGGGTCCGGGTCGGCCTGCTGGCCGGCCTCGGCTACGGCTACCTGCTGCTCGTGGTGGCGCTGCTGCTCGCGGGCGTGGCGGCGATCGTGATGCTGGGGCTCTCGACCGTGCTGGCGGTCCTCAAGTTCGCGTGGCCGCTGCTGGTTCTCGCCTTCCTCGCAGTCCGGTCCCTGTGGTTCAGGATCCCGCCTCCCGAGGGGCTCGAGCTGACCCGCTCAGACGCTCCGGAGCTGTGGCGGGTGGTCGACGAGGTGCGCGGCGCCCTCGACGCTCCCAAGGTCCACCACCTCCTCGTCGACGACGAGCTCAACGCGGGCGTGGTACAGGTCCCGCGCCTCGGTCCGGTCGGCCCGCAGCGCAACTACCTCCTGGTGGGGCTGCCGCTCATGCAGGCGCTGTCCCAGCAGCAGTTCACGGCCGTCCTGGCGCACGAGTTCGGCCATCTCTCGGGCAACCACAGCCGCTTCGCCGGCTACATCTACCGCCTCCGCCGCACCTACGCGCAGCTGCTGGCCACCCTCGAGGAGCGCAGCTCGGCGGGCGTCGTGCTCTTCCGGCGTTTCTTCGAGTGGTACGCGCCCTACTTCAGCGCCTACTCGTTCGCCCTCGCCCGCCAGGACGAGTACGTCGCCGACGGCGCGGCGGCGGAGGTGGCGGGCCAGGACGCGTCGGCCGCCGCACTGGTGCGCGTGAACCTGACCGCGCGCTGGCTCGGTTCCCGATACTGGCCGGAGGTCCACGGCCGGGTGGAGAAGGAGGCGGAGGCCCCGCGCACGGCGTTCACCACTCTGCGGGAGCGGCTCCCGTTGCAGGACGCGGGCGATCTGCAAAGCGCAGTGGAGGTCGCGCTGGACGAGCCCACCGGCATCGCCGACACCCATCCCGGCCTCGGCGACCGGCTGAAGGCGCTGGCGGTGACACCCGACGAGGCGCGCCGGCTCGCGGCTGCGGCGCCGGAGCGCTCGGCGGCCGCGGCGCTGCTCGGCGACCTGGAGGCCGAGCTCGTCGCGCACTTCGACGCCCGGTGGCTCGAGGACGTCGGTCCGGCCTGGCAGGAGCGACACGAGGAGGTGGCGCGCGACCGTGAGCGCTACGAGGCCTTGAGCGCCGCCGGACCGGCCTCCCTCGACGACCGGCTCGAGCTCGTGGCGCTGACCTATCGCTTCGCGGGAGCCCCCGAGGCGCTACCGCTCGCCCGCGACGTGCTCGCTGAGCATCCCGACGCGCCGGCCGCCGAGTTCTGGTCCGGGGTGACCCTCCTCGAGACGGGCGACGGGACCGGGCTGGCGCACCTCGACCGGGCGATGGAGCTCGACCGCGACGCGACCATACCGGCGTGCGAGCACGCCATCGACTTCCTCCTTGCGCACGATCGGGAGCAGGAGGCCGAGCGCTACCTCGAGCGGGGGCGCGAGCACGCTGCGCGCCTGGAGGCAGCGAGGGCCGAACGCGACGACGTGTCCGAGGAGGACGAACTGATCCCCCACGGACTGCCGGAGGGCGTAACGGAGGGCATCCGGAGGACGGTCGCGCGCGAGCGGGGGGTCAAGCGGAGCTACCTGGTCCGGAAGGTCGTGGACGATCTCAACGAGGAGATCCCGCTCTACATCCTCGCTCTGCAACTCGAGCGGCGCCCCAAGGACGAGCCCGACGAGATCGTGCGGCGGGTCTTGAGCGGCATCCAGATCGACGGGGAGATCCTCGTCATCACGCTCGGCGGCAAGTACAAGCCACTGCGCCGCAAGCTCGCCGCCGTGCTGCACTCCGAGCTCGCACCTTCATAGGCGGCCTGGGCCCGCGGCGCCCCGAGACGCGGGTGTCGGCCGGGTCCGGCACGGCGGCGATCCTAACGCCGCTGCGCCAGCGTGGTGAGGACCGCCTCGTAGACCCCGGCGCCGTGGCCCTCCTCGGCGCGCCGCGCGTTGGGCGGGAGCGGGAGCGGTGGGGCGTTGGCCACGAGCCAGAAGGCCCCGACCACCTCGGCCACCGCGAGGTCCTCGGGGGAGTCGCCGACGGCGATGACCTCCTCGCGCGCGAGCCCGCGGGCCTGCATGTGGCGCGCGACGCCGTGCGCCTTGGAGACCTCGCGGGGCAGCAGGTGCAGCGCCGGCCCGTTGTCGAGCAGGCGGAGATGACCGTGGCCGTGCTCGGCGAGCAGGGCGTCGGCCGCGGCGGTGTCGGCCGTCCCGCGGAAGAGGTGGGAGACCTCGCGGCCGGGCGGGCCGGGGTCGCGACGGAGCT
>JAUJME010000145.1 GCA_030447005.1 Solirubrobacteraceae bacterium
GGCGCCCTCGCCTAGGGTGGCGCCCGTGCGGCGGGGCGACCCTATCAGCCAGCTACGCAGGGCAATCGACGCGCTCCCGGCCTCCACGCGGAGGGCCATGCTCGACGGCGTCCGCGCCAACGAGATCGTCGTCGGCGCCTACACCGACAACGACGGCGGCATCTGCCCGATGCTCGCCGCGCACCGCAACGGCGGGCGCACGACCTTCCTGGCCTTCGCCCGCGCCTGGGACCGCCTCGGCGGCCCGACCGCCGAGCGCCGCGCCCGCCGCGCGACTCAGCGCGAGCTGCGGATCCTCACCTCCCAGCTCGAGGCCTCGCTGATGGAGGAGGAGCCGACCGACCTGTCGGCGGCCATCGCCGAGTACGAGGCGGCGAAGGAGCGCAGCGCGCCCGCCCCCAACCAGCCGCGCGAGATCCAGGCCGCCCGCCTCGTCCCCGCGGGCGGCGTCCGCCGCCTGCGCGTGCCCCGCCGCCGCGCGGAGGCGGCCGCCGCCGAGGCGGCGCTCGCGCGCCTCGAGCGCGAGCTCGACCCGCAGACGCGCTAGCCCACCGTGCCGGCCACGCCCCGCGCCCGGGCCATCGCCGTCCTCGCGCTCTTCGCCGCGACGCTCCTCCTCGGGCTGGTCCTCCTGGTCTTCTTCGACCCTGAGGTCCAGACCGTCTCCAGCGAGGAGCTCGTCGCCCGCCGCAACGACGCGCGCGCGTTCCTCATCGCCGACTACCTCTTCGTCCTGCTCTACGCCGTGCTCTCGCCGATCGCCATCTGGCGGTTCGCCCGCGCGCTGCCCGCCGTGCTCCTCCTCGCCGCCGCCGGCGTGGTCGACGCGACGGAGAACACCCTCCTGCTGACCGCCACGGGCAACGGCTCCGAGGGCGCCGTCGACGCCGCCCACGCGCTCGAGCTCCCGAAGGTCGCGCTCTTCGTCCTCGGCGCCGTGCTCGCGCTCGTCGTCAACGTCCGCGCGGCGCGCGTCCTGCGCCGCGGCGGCCGCTAGCTGCCGAAGTTCGGCCCGCCGCCCAGCCGGTCGACCAGCCGCAGCAGGTCGAGCGGGGAGAACGGCTTGGTGAGGAAGACGTCGGCGCCCGCCTGGCGCGACGAGTACTCCGCGATGTCGTCGGAGGCGGCGGTCAGCATCACGATCGTCGCGTTGGAGGTCACCGGATCGGAGCGGATCTGCCGGCAGGCCTCCAGGCCGTTGAGCCGGGGCATGTCGATGTCGAGGAAGACGATCTCGGGCCGCTCGGTCACCGCGGTGCCCACCGCCTCCTCGCCGTCGCCGGCCTCCACGAGCCGGAAGCCCGAGATGTCCTCGAGCGTGGTGGCGATGAGTTTGCGGATGAGCGGGTCGTCGTCGACGATCAGGATCGTCCGCGTCATGCCAGGCGGTCCCGGATCGCCTCGAGTGTCTCGTCGGGCACGCGGTCGTAGGCGTCGACCACGGCGGGGTCGAACTGCGTGCCGGCCTTCGACCGGATCTCCTCGCGCGCGACCGACCAGGGGGAGGCGGGCCGGTAGGGCCGGTCGGTGGTGAGCGCGTCGAGCGTGTCGGCGACGGAGAAGACGCGCGCCGGCAGCGGGATCGCCTCGCCGGCCAGGCCGTCCGGGTAGCCCTCGCCGTCCCAGCGCTCGTGGTGGCTGCGCACGACGTGCTTGGCCTCGCCGAGGAACTCGACGTCGCGGAGGATCTCCGTCCCGATCTCGGGGTGGCGGGCGATCAGCCGGAACTCGTCGGGCGTGAGGCGGTCGGCCTTGAAGAGGATCGCGTCGGGGACGGCGACCTTGCCGACGTCGTGGAGCAGGAAGCCGAACTCGATCTCCGGCGCGTCGGTGAGCTGGAGGCCGACGGCGCGGGCGATCTCCACGCCGTAGGCGGCCACCCGCTCGGCGTGCTTGCCCGTGTAGGCGTCGCGCGCCTCGACCGCGTTGGCGAGCGCGCGGACGGTGGCGACGTAGGAGCGGTGGAGCTCCATGGTCGCGGCGCGCTCCTGCTTGAAGGTCTCGCGCAGGTCGGCGGCGTAGCGCTCGAGCTGGCGCTGGCGGTCGGCGGCCTCGCGCTCGTGGCGCGCCAGCTCGGCGCGCAACTCGGTGATCGTCTCTTCGGGAGATGATTCGTGCAGCATCGTCTAGTCCCCAGGCCCGGCGCGACGGCGAACCTTACCCCGCGCCGACCTCCTCGCCCAACGCGGCCAGGACGGCGGCCCCGGCCTCCTCGATCCCCAGCGGCTCCGCGTCGAGGCGGGCGAGGCCCGGAGCGCCGGCGCGGTCGGAGAACACGATGACCGCGCGCTTGTCGCGCCGGCCCCGCAGCTCGAGACCCGCGATGACGTCCTGCGGCGAGTCGAGCCCCGCGTCGACCAGGGCCACCTCGTAGCGGCGCGCCACGCACAGCCGGGCCGCCGCCGCGCCGCTCGAGGCCCAGTCGTGGTCGATGCGCAGGCGGTAGAGCGCCTCGCCGATCCGCGGGCGGACCGCCTCGCGGCCGACGACCAGCACCCGGGTCCGCCCGGCCAGCATCGCCGACCCGAGCGCGCCCGTCAGCTCGTCGGCGTCGATCGGCTTGGAGACGACCCACTCGCCGGCCAGCGCCTCGCGGCCCGAGAAGACGGAGACGACCACGACCGCCGTGTCGCGCAGGTCGGGGTCCTCCCGGACCGCCCGCAGCACCTCGAAGCCCGACATGCCGCCCATGAGGATGTCGAGCGTCACCGCGTCGAAGCGCTCGGTGCGCAGCCGCGCGATCGCCTCCTCGCCCGAGGCCACGAGCACGGTCTCGACCTCCCACGGCTCGAGCTGGGTGGCGATCAGCCGGGCGATCGACGGGTCGTCGTCGACCACGAGCACCCGCCGGCCGTTGAGCAGCGCGCGCGGCGAGCGGGCGACCGCCGCCTTGGGCAGGCGCACGGTGAAGGTGGTGCCCCGGCCCGGCTCGGAGTCGACGTCGATCGAGCCGCCGTGCAGGTCGACGAGCGAGCGGACGATCGAGAGCCCGAGCCCCGAGCCGGAGGGGCCGCCGGTCGGGTTGGGCCCCGCCCGGTAGAAGCGGTCGAAGACGCGCTCGACCTGGCCCGCGTCCATGCCGCGGCCCGTGTCGGCGACGGCAACCGCGACGCTGGCTCCGTCCTCGAAGACCGACACCCGCAGCCGCCCGCCCGCCGGCGTGTAGAGGTGGGCGTTCGTGAGGAGGTTGGTGATGATCTGGCGCACCCGGCCCGGGTCGGCGTCCGCCGGCGCGACGTCCGGCGCGAGGTCGAGCTCGAGGCGCTGGCGGGCGTCGTCGACCTGCGGGCGCATGAGCATCGCGACCTCCTCCGCCACCTCGCCGAGCGACGTGGGGCGCCGGCGGATCTCGAGCCGGCCGGCCTCGAGGCGCGCGACGTCGAGGAGGTCGTTGACGAGGTCGACGAGCCGGTTGGTGGAGAGCAGGATGATCTCGACGAACTCGCGCTGCTTGTCGGTCAGCGACGGCGACGCCCCGAGCAGCTCGACGAAGCCCTTGATCGAGGTCAGCGGCGAGCGCAGCTCGTGGGAGGCGGTGGCGACGAACTCGCTCTTGAGCCGCTCGAGCCGCGCGCGCTCGGAGACGTCGCGGACGGTGAAGACGACGCCGTCGCCCCGCCGCGGCCCGAGCCGCGCCGCCTGGACGGAGAGGGTGCGCCCGTCGTGCTCGACCTGGTTCTCCCGCTCGAGCGCGAGCTCGAGCGCGGGGAGGGGACCCGGGTCGCGCGCGAGGTTGCGGCCCGGCGTGAGCTCGGGGACGAGGTCGCCCGCGCGCGGGTTGACCTCCTCGACGACGCCCTCGGCGTCCGTGACGATGAGCGCGTCGCCGAGGCTCTCGACCACGGTCTCCAGCCGCCGGCGCTGCTCCTCGATCTCGGCGTGCGCGCCCTCGAGGTCGCCGGCCATCGCGTTGAAGGACGAGGCGAGGTCGCGCAGCTCGACCGGCCCGGCGGGCTTGACCCGCGCGTCGAGGTCGCCGGCGGCGAGCCGCCCGGTGGCGCCGAGCAGGTCGTCGAGCGGCCGGCGCAGCCCGCCGATCAGCGCCGAGGCGAGGCCGAACGCCGCCAGCAGCGCGAGCGCCCCCGCTCCCGCCGCGGTCAGCGTCGCCCGGCGCGATGCCTTCGCGGCCTCGTCGCGCGCCTCGCGGCGCCGCTGGCGCTGGCGCGGGCCGACGAGCGCCGCGAGGCGCCGCCCCCGGGCCAGCGACTCGGCGATCGGCCGCCTGCGCCGGGTCGCCGCTGCGGCCAGGCGCTCGGACGGCGGATCGCCCTCCGCGGCCCGCGTGAAGCGCTCGGCCGCCTCGGCGTAGCCGATCTCCGCCGCCGCCCGCCGCGTGGAGGACGGGCGCGCGGAGCGCACGAGCGCCTCCTCGATCACCGAGGCGGCGATGAAGCCGGCCGCGGCGGTCTCCACCCCGTAGCTGCGCGCGAGCTGATCCTCGTAGTCCTGGCGCGAGCCGTAGAGGCTCGCGACGCTCAGGCCCGCGACGACCGCCAGCGCCAGGGTCAGGCCGAGGAGCGCGAGCGGCAGCGATCGGGCGATGGAGAGCCGCGTCACAGGGGCTCGACTGTACGCCAGGGTCGGTTAGGGTGGGACCCATGCAACGGCTCGGCCGGGAATGGCGGCGCCGGACGCTCGTGGCGGTCGTCGCGTCGGCCCTCGTCCCCGCGGCGGTGGTCATCGGCGCGGTGGCCTCTGGCATCGGCGGCGTGGGGATCCCGGGCCTCGGCGCGCTCGGCCAGGCGCTGAGCGGTCCGCGGCTGCCCGACGCGGAGGCCGGAGGGGCGGACTCCGAGGCGGCGCGCGCACGGCGCGAGCGCCAGCTGCGCGAGCTGCGGGCCCTGCGCGCGGCGCGTGCCCGGCGGGCGCGGCGGCGCGCTCGCGACCGCGAGCG
>JAUJME010000146.1 GCA_030447005.1 Solirubrobacteraceae bacterium
CCCCGGCGACGAGGCCGATGCCGACGAGCTGCTCGGCCGCACGGTCGAGTGGTCGATCCTCAGCCCCACACGCATCGCGCTGCTCGGGCCGGGCGTGATCGCCGCGGCCGCGCCGTGGCCCGAGGTGCTCGTCGCGCTGCTCGACCGCGCCGCCCGCCGGGCGGACCGGCTGATCGTCCTGCAGGCGATCACGCACCTCACCCGCGTCGACGACCGCCTGCTCGCGCTGCTGTGGTTCCTCGCCGAGCGCTGGGGGCGCGTGGTCCCCGACGGCGTCGCCGTCGGCCTGCGGCTCCCGCACCGGACGCTGGCCGGGATGGTCGGCGCCCGCCGTCCGTCGGTCACCACCGCGCTCGGCCAGCTGATCGCGCGCGGCGACCTCGACCGGCGCGTCGACGGCTCCTTCGTCCTGCCCGGGTCGCCCCCGGATCACGGCCATCGCCGCGACGGCTACGGCTTCGCCGTGCCTGCGGGGGTGGTCGCCGCGGCCTAGCCGCGCGGGCGGCGGCGCGGTCGAGGCGGCCGCGCGCTCAGCCGCGACCGTTCGACGACGCCACGAACTGGGTCGTGATGTCGTCCTCGAGGCCCGGGTCGAGCACGACCAGCACCTCGTCGCCCGCCTGGATGACCGTGTCGGGCTTCGGCACGAAGCCGCCGCCGTCGCGGAGCACGGAGATGACGAGCGAGCCCTCCGGCATGATGAGCTCCTGGACCTCGCGGCCGGCGGCCGGCGCGCGGTCGGCGACCACCAGCTCGATGATCTCCAGGCGCTCCTCGGGCAGGTCGAGCAGGTGGACGAGCCCGTAGCGCGGGACCTCGTGCTCGATGAGGCGCAGGATCAGGTCGGTCGCGGAGACCGCCGGCTGGATGCCGAGCAGCTTGAAGGTCTCGAGGTTGCGCGGGTTGTTGACGCGGGCGATGATCCGCTCGCAGAGGTACTTCTCCTTGGCCACCTGGCAGATCAGCAGGTTGTCCTCGTCGTCGCCGGTGACCGCGACCACCAGGTCGGCGCGCTGGATGCCGGCGCGCTCGAGCACCCACAACTCGGTCGCGTCGCCGTACTGGACCGCGTGCTCGAGCTCCTGCTCGACGGTCAGGTAGCGGCGGCGGTCGTTGTCGATCACCGTGACCTCGTGGTCCTTCTCGATGAGCTCGCGGGCGAGGTTCCAGCCGACCTTTCCGGCCCCGCAGACGATCACGTAGAGCCCCATCAGGCCGCTCCGAGAGCCGCGGCCTCGAGCTGCTCGATCGCGATCTGCGTCGGGCAGATCGTGTGCAGCCCCTGCTCGCGGTACCAGGCGGCGCGCCGCGGGTCGAGCACCCGGGCGATCACCCGCTCCACGCCGTAGCGCTTCTGGGCGATCTGGGCGACGACGAGGTTCGTGTTGTCGCCGTTGGTGCAGACGATGACGACGTCGGCCTGGCCGATCCCGGCCTCGTGGAGCGCGTCCTGCTCGAGGGCGGTGCCGATCGTGAAGCGGCCGCCGGCCTCCTCCCACGAGGAGCGCAGCTCGACGTCGAGGCGCTCGTGGGAGAGCGGGTCCTCGTCGAGGACGGAGACGGTGTGGCCGGCGCGCAGGGCCGTGGTGGCCACGGAGGACCCGACCCGGCCGGCGCCTACGATGAGCACGAACACGGCTCCGATGCTACCCGCGTCAGCGATCCGTCACCGGCGGTGCGGTGAGGATCACCCGGCACGGCGCCTTGTTGATCACGTGGCGCGTCGTGTCCCCGACGAAGGTGTCGCGCAGGGCGGCGTCGCCGATGCCGCCCAGCAGCGCCCCGCCGCGGATCCGCGTCGGCTCCTCGGCGGCCAGCACGATGGCCTCCACGCCGCGGCGCCTGGCCTCGTGGACGATCGCCTCCCCCGCGGCGCGGGCGCGCACCGTCGCGGTGGCGACCTCGACGCCGTCGTACTCCTCCCCCACCGCCTTGGCGCGGGCCAGCGCCGCGCGGGCACGCTTGAGCTCGGCGTCGGGGATGCGGGCGTCGATCGGCAGCGACATCGGCACCTCGATCACCCACAGCGCCTCGATCACCGCGCCGCCCTCGCCCTCGTCGGCGCGCTCCTCGGCCGACAGCCGGCCGGCCGTCTGCATGATGTCGTCGTCGAGCGGCGTCCCGAGCACGGGCACCAGGATCGAGCCGTACTCCGCCGCCGGGCGCTCCGTCCGGGTGAGCGCGCGCTCGGGGATCGTCACCCGCTTGAAGACCGGCTTGCCGTTCGAGCGCCGATAGATGACGTAGAGCGCGACGCCCAGCGCCATCCACAGCACGCCGAGGATCCGCGCGCCCGAGTGCAGGGCGATCACGGCGACGAACGAGCCGCCGGACACGAGCGCGCCGAGGGCGGCGGGGAGCGGGATCTCCCCGCCCCGGACGCGGACGTTGAGCGGCGTCTTGTACGGACGGTCGCGATCGGCCTCGCGGTAGCGCAGCGAGATGATCGAGAGGTGGACCAGGGTGAAGGCGAGCGTCGCGCCGAAGGCGTACAGGCCGGCCAGGAACTCGACGTCGCGCGGGACGATCAGCGCGAACGCCAGCGACGCGCCGACGCCGATGACCACCACCGGCGTCGAGTGGCGCGGGTGCAGGCGGCCGATCGCGGACGGGATCTGGCGGTTGAGCGCGAGCGAGTAGCCCAGCCGCGAGAGGCCGAGCATCGCCGCGTTGCAGGCGACCGCGAGGATCGCCACGGCGGAGGCGGCGACCACGTAGCGCAGGGCGTCGCGCAGCCACGCCTGCTCGAAGCCGGCCACGACCTGGAGCATCGGGGCCTCGATGAAGTCGTCGTTGCCGGTGGGCAGACCCCCCGCCAGCGGGAGGACGCTGACCGCGACGACGCCGATGCCGACGTACGGCAGCGTCGCGGCGAGCATCCTGGCCCCGATCAGGCGGCGCAGCCCGCGCCGCCCGATCGCCACCTCGCCGGCGAGGCCGGAGGACGCGTCGATGCCCGCGAACGCGACGATGGCCAGGGTGAACGCGAACAGCACGTCGGCGGCCGGGGGAGCGCCGCCGACGCTCACCGGGTCGGTGAGCGCGTCGCCGGAGACCAGGAGGGCGAGCCCGAGGCCGATCACCGCGAGCTGCAGGGCGAGGTCGGCGAGGACGACGAGCGCCGCCCGGTCGAACCTCCGCGGGGGGACTCCGCGCACGTTCATCCACGCCACCCCGGCCACCACGCCACCGGCGACCACGAACTCGAGGAAGCCGCTGCCCAGGGGGCTCCAGGCGACCGCGAGGTAGTCCGTCACCGCGAACGCGGTGAGCGCGGTGAGGATGACGTAGTCGAGCAGGATCGCCCAGCCGGCGACGAAGCTCCAGAGCTCGTTGAAGCCGTAGCGCGCGATCACCGTCGCGCCCCCGCGCTCCTGGTGCAGCGAGGCGCCCTCGACGTAGGACAGGACGAGGAGGCCGAAGAAGCCGGCCGCCGCGAGCATGACGAGCGGGGTGTATCCCCGCGCGCTGTCGGCGATCAGCCCGAGGGCGAAGTAGATCGAGGCGGCGGTGAAGCCCTGGACGATCCCGAAGAGCGCGGGGGATCCGAGCCCGCGGCGCAGCGCCGGTGACGTGTCGATCCGCCCGAGCGCGCCGGTGGCGCGGGTGACGGAGTCCGGTGCCCGCAGCCGGTTCACCGCTGCCGGCGCTCCACCCAGAGGCGACCTGCGCCTGCGGCCACGAACAGCAGCCCGAACAGGATCCCCGCCGCGAGCGGGCCTCCGCCGCGGGCGACGGTCGAGACCAGCATCGCCACGCCGAGGCCGACGATCAGCCAGGAGAGGACCGTCGCGGCGGTCACCGGGGCACCGGCGGCGCCGATTCGATGATCACGCGGCACGGGCGCTCCGAGAGGACCGTCTCGAGCGTCTTGCCGAAGAGCGATCCGCCGGCGACGCGCCCCGGGAGGGGCATGACCACCGCGGCGGCCCGCATGTCCTTGGCCTCCTCGACGATCCGCCGGCCCGCCTGGCCGGCCCGGACCCGCTCGACGTGGCCGGTCACCCGCCGCCCGCCCTGCACGCGCGCCTGCTCGATGAGCGACTCGGCCTGCGCCATCTCCGCGTCCATGGGCGCCTCGATCGGGAGCGCGTTGGGCACCGGGACCGTGACCAGCACGTGGATGCCACGGCGGCGGCGCGCGGCGAGCTTCTGCGCCGTGGCGATCACCTGGGGGTTGTAGCCCGCCTCCCCGACGTACACGAGCACGGAGTCGTACTCGGCCTCGTGGTCGACGACGGGCTCAGGGATCGCGACCTGATGCGTCGTCACCAGGTCGAGCCCGATCCGCCCTCGGTAGACGATGTAGACGAGCATGCCGACCCCGAGCCAGATCGAGCCGGCGAGGGCGATCGGCGGGCTCAGCACGCTCACGGCGATGAACGACAGCGACGTCCCCAGGAGGCCGAGCACCGCGAACGGCGGCAGCTCCACGTCGCGGAACCGCATGCGCCCGGGGCTGCGGTACGGCCGCCGCGCCTCGGGGTCGGTCATGCGCAGGCGGATGACCGCCAGGTGGGCCATCGAGAACGACAGCATCGCGCCGAACGCATAGATCGACCCCAGGAGGTCCGCCTGGCCGGGGAGGATCGTCAGGCAGGCAACCGCCGAGAAGACGAGGATCCCGACGTGCGGCGTGCGGAAGCGCGGGTGCAGGCGCCGGAGCCCGTCGGGGAGCTGGCGGTACATGCCCATCGAGTAGACGAGCCGCGAAACCCCGAGCACCCCGGCGTTCGTCGCCGCCACGAGGATGGTCACCGCCAGCACCGATACGTAGAGCTCCGCGGCCCCCTGCGCGGGGCCGAGGTCCATGTTGCGCACCACGCCGAGGATCGGGTTGTCCGCGAAGCCGCCCTCCTCCCGGGTGAGGGCGAGCAGCGACGTGCAGTT
>JAUJME010000147.1 GCA_030447005.1 Solirubrobacteraceae bacterium
GGGCGGCGGCCGGACGGTGTGGACCGACCCCGCCGGCGCGCTCGTCCCGGTCGACGTCCTCGACGCGTCCGCGTGGGCGCCCTACCACCCCACGCTCGACTCCGTCCGCTCGCGCGCCGTCGCCGGCCGGGGCGGCGTCCGGGTCGCCGCGGTCGAGGATCGCCTGCTCGTCCTCGCGGGGGAGGCGGTCGCGGGGCGGCCCGTCGAGAAGATCGCGCGCAAGGCGCGGGCGCTGCTCGCGCAGCCCGGGGCGCGCACCCGGGTGGCGGCGGTCGGCGCCGCGCAGGGCGCCGCGGATCTCGCCGCCCTGATCTCGCGGCCCGACGAGCTCGAGCGGCTCGCGCGCGGGGGCCGGCTGCCCTACGGCGAGGCGGTGCGGCTCGCCGCCCGCTCGCGCCTCGCGCGTGCCGCGCTGCGCGAGCGCGTGCGCGGCCGCGCGGGCGCCCTCGTCCGCGGGGAGGCGGGGCTGCCCCGGGCCTCCGAGCTCGCCGCGGAGCTGCGCGCGCGCCCCGCACGCGGCGGTCGCCGCGGGCTCATCCTCGCCTTCAGCGGCATGGACGGCTCGGGCAAGTCCACGCTGGCCGACACGGTGCGCGCCCACCTCGAGGAGCGCGGCCACCCCGTCGAGCTCGCGTGGGTCCGCGTCGCCAGCCAGGGCGATGCCCTCGACCGCCTGGCGGGGCTCGTCAAGCGGCTGCTGCGGCGCGAGGGCTCGACCGCCGATCCGGTGGCCGCGGGCGACCTGCAGGCCGGCGGCGGCGGCGCGGCGCCGCCCCCGCGCTCCGGGCTCGTGGCCTGGGGCTGGATCCTGCTGGTGGCGGCCTTCACCGGCCGCGGCCTGCGGCGCGCCGGCCGGCGCCGCCGCGTCGGGGCGACGGTGATGTGCGACCGCTGGGTGACCGACGCGCTCGTCGATCTCGAGCTGCGCTACGGCCGCCACCGCGCCGCCGACGCGCTCGTGCGGGCGCTCGCCCCCCGCGCCGACCTGGCCGTCCTGCTCGAGGTGGACGCCGGGACGGCGGGCGCCCGCAAGCCGGGTGACCAGGCGCCCGCCGTGCTCAGGCGGATGGAGGCGCTCTACGGCGAGAAGGCGAGGACGAGCGGCGCCACCGTCCTCGACGCGCGCCGGGCTCCCGGCGAGGTCGCGCGCGAGGCGCTCGCGCTGGTGGACGACCTGCGATGAGCCGCCCCTACGCCCACGTCCGCCACCCGTGGCAGGCCGCCCTCGCCGCCGATCATCCGGGGCCCGCCCGCCTGTACGCGACGATCGTGACCCAGGCGGTCCGCTACGGCCTCCCCGCCCGCCGGCGCCCCGCCGCCGTCTGGACGCGGGTCGCGCGGCGCGACCTCCCCGTCGGCGCCGTCGCCGCGGGCCTGCGCCGCCTGCCGGCCCGCCCCCGGCCCGACCTCGAGCGCCTGCTCTCGGACGCGGTCGCCGGCTGGGGCGACCTCGCCGCGCGCGGGCGCGGGCTGCCGCCCGAGCCGCCGCAGCGCCCGGCCGCCCTCTCGCTCGAGCGCCGGGCGGCGCGCACCGTCTTCCTGTTCGGCGAGGGGCCCGATCCACTGCTCGTGCTCAAGGTGCCGGCGGGCGGCGACGCGCGCATGGCGGCGGAGGCGGGCGCCCTGCGCGAGGCCGAGCCCGCCGGGGTCGGCCCGCGCTTCCTCGGGCGCGTCGGCGAGGCCTACGCGCAGGAGGTCGTCCCGGGCGCGCCGCTCCAGGTCCAGCCCTACGACGTCGCCGACGCGCGCGACCTGCCGATGCCGGCGGCGCTGGCCGACGGCATGGCGGGCTTCGAGCGCCTGGGCGCGCTCACCGCCAAGCCCGAGCCGGCCACCGACGACGGTCCCACCCTCCGGCTCGCCCTCGACTTCCCCGACCTCTCCGAGGCCGGCCGGCGGCGGCTGGGCGAGTGCGTGCGCCGCGTCGCCGCGCAGGAGCGGTGCGCCCTCGGCCACGGCGACGCGTCGCCGCAGAACATCCACTGCACGGACGGCCACATGAACGGGCTCCTCGACTGGGAGTACGCCGACACCCGCTCGCGCCCCGGCATCGACACCTGGGCCGCCTCCATCTCCTACGCCGAGCACTGCCTCGGGCTCGTCCGCTGGTCGGAGGCGGCGGTCGTCGCCGCCTTCGAGGCCGGCTGGCACCACTCGCCGCTCTACCGGGAGTCCCGGGCGTCCGCCCGCCGCGCCGTCCTCGCCGCCGGGCTCGAGGACGCCGACGCCGACGCGCTCGAGGTCGCGTTCTTCGGGATCCGCCTCGGCCAGCGCATCCGGCGGCCCGGGGACTGGGCGACGAGCCCGACGGCGTCGGCGCGGCTGCTCGAGATCGTGGCCGCCGGCTGATGCGCGCGGTCGTCACCGACGCGCACGAGCGCAGCGCCGTCTCCTTCATCCGCGGCCTGCGCCGGGCCGGCGTGGAGGTCGACGCCCTCGGGCCCACCCGGGGCGCGGCCGGGCGGTGGTCGCGCGGGCTCGCCGGGCGCGCGACGGGCCCCGACGCCGGCGAGGACCCCGCGGGGTACGCGGCGGCCGTCGCGCGGCTCGCTCGTGCCCGTGGGCCGCTCGTGGTCTATCCCGGGCGCGAGGAGTCGATCGACGCGCTGCTCGACCGGGCCGGCGACCTCCCGCCGGAGGCCCTGCTGCCCTACCCGCCCGCGGCCGTCCTGCGGCGGGTGCGCGACAAGCGCGTGCTGCCCGAGCTCGCCGCGAAGGCGTCGCTGAGGACGCCGAGGACGCTCCACGAGGGGCCCGCCGGCTCGTTGCGGGGCGCCGCGATGGACGAGCCGTGCGTCCTCAAGCCGCTCGACAAGGGCAAGGTGCTCGACCGCGCCCACGTCGTCCGCTCCGCCCGGGAGCTCGAGGCGGCACTCGGGGGGGTGCCCGACGACGAGGAGGTCTCGCTCCAGGCGATCGTCGAGGGGGGGCTGTCGGCGCTCTGCCTCGTCGTGAGCCGCGAGGGCGCGACGGCGGCGCGGGTCCAGCAGGAGACCCGCCTGACCTGGCCGGCGGAGGCCGGGCCGAGCCGGGTGGCGGTCACGGTCGCGCCCGACGAGGAGCTCACGGCGCGGGCGACCGCGATGCTCGCCGCCGCCGGCTTCTGGGGGCTCGCCCAGGTGCAGTTCCTCCAGGGGCGCGCGGGCCCCTGCATCATCGACGTCAACCCGCGGCCCTACGGGTCGCTCCCCCTCGCCCTCGCCGCGGGGGTGAACCTCCCGGCCGTCTGGCACGCGGTCGCCACCGGCCGGCCGGCCCCGGATCCCGCGCCCTACCGGGTGGGCGTGACCTACCGCTGGCTCGAGGCCGACCTCATCGCCGCGCTGCGCGGCGAGCCCCGTCGGCTCTTCGGCCGGGCGCCCCGGCCGCGCGCCGGCGCGATGTGGGCCGGCGACGACCCGGTCGCCTCGGCCCTCCTGGCCGGCCAGGCGACCCGGGACTGGCTCGGCCGGCAGTCGCGGCGGCTCAAGCGCGTCTCAGGAATCCCTTGACCCGCTCGCGCTGCTCCGGGGTGAGCCGGCGCTTGCCGGCCAGCCGCGCCTGACGAAGCGCGAGCGCCGCGCGCGGCACCGCCGGGCGGCCCGGCAGCCGCAGCGTGATCCAGTCGAGCACCGCCTCGCCGTCGGCCAGCCGGTACTTGTAGTCCTGCTCGCCCGGGCCGAGGTCCACGCGGGTCGCGCCGCTCGCGAAGGCGCCCTCGATCGCGGCGACGAGCGCCAGGAGGCCGGGCCTCTGCGCGGCCCACTCGTCGTCGTGGCCCCCGAGCCAGTAGACGACCTCGTCGCCCGCCTCCACGAAGAGGTGGGAGGAGATGGACCGGCCGCCGAGCTCGACCGCCCAGATGCACAGGCGCCCGCGCGGCGCCAGGTCGGCCGCCGCGGTGGCGAGCATCGCCTCGACCTGCGGGTTCAGCGCGCCCGAGCCGCCGCGGGGGTCCCAGCGGGCGTGGTGCAGGCGGGAGAAGTCGCCGAGCGCCGCGCGGACGGCGTCGAGGTCGCCGATCCGCACGAAGCGCGCGCCCTCCGCCTCGAGCTTGCGGCGCGCGCGCCGGACCTGGCTGCGGAAGTTCGAGCTCTTGCCGGCGAACCACTCGTCGTAGCCGCCGGTCAGGGTCACGTACGGAGCGCTCACGGACCGCTCCTGCTCGCGGCGGACCCGACCCGGTCCCGGCCAGGCGCCCGCCAGCAGCTCGGGCCACGGCGAGCCGGCGGGCACCGCCTCGAAGGCGAGGGCGTGCGGAGCGGGCCGGGCGCCCGCGAGCGCCGCGGCGAGCGCGTGCGCGACCTCGGCCTCGCGCCCGGGCCGCGCGAGCGGCTCGGAGCGGTGCGCGACCTCGCCGGCGAGCGGCCGCAGCCACTCCACGCCGGCGCGGCGCTGGGCCCACAGCGGCGCGAGGCCGACGAGCTCGTCGGCGTCCCAGGCGGCCGCCGTGCGCAGCCGCGCGCCGGCCGGCGCCGCGTGGCGCCACCACGAGACCATCCAACCGGGGGCCGCGTAGGGGCGGCCGAGCGCCTGGGCGAGGTCGTCCCAGGCCCCCCGCACCTCCTCCAGCCGCGCCGCGTCCGCGATGAGCTCTCCCCGGATCACCGCCCTAAGGATCGCAGGGCTCTTCGCGGCCGGGTCCGCGCGTCCTACAGTGGTCGGCGCGGGCCGCGGGAAGCGGGTCCGCGGACCCCATGGACCGCCCCTCCCGCCCCCACCGTCTCCGCAACCGCCTGGCGGCCGCCGCCGGCCTCGCGTTCCTGCTGCTGGCGCTGCTCGCCGCGCCGGCCGCCGCCGACGTCGTGTGGGCCGTCGGCGACGGCGGGGTCACCGGGCCCGAGGACGAGGCGGTCGCCGACCGGATCGGCGCCGAGGGGCTCGACCGCCTCCTCTACCTGGGCGAC
>JAUJME010000148.1 GCA_030447005.1 Solirubrobacteraceae bacterium
CCCACCCCGAGCGACACCCGATCGCCCCGCCCAAAAAACAAACCCCCCCCCCACCCCCCCCCCCGGGGCGGGCCCGGGGGGGTGGGGGGGCGCCCCCCCCCCCCCCGCCCCCCCCCGGGGCGCGGCCCCGGGGGGGGGGGGGGCGGGGGGGGGCCCCGCGGGGGGCCCCCCCCCGGGCGGCCCCACGACCGGCGGCGCCACGACCGGCGGCGCCACTGCGGGCGCGCCCGGGGGCGCGCCGCCCGCGCCGCCCGCGCCGATCTCCCCCGAGGAGCGCCGCGCGCTGGACACCGCGCGGTCCGCGGGCGAGGACATCGACATCGGCGGCCAGCGCGTGGTGCCCGGCGTCGGCGTGGCCGGCGGGTCGGCGGGCGGGGAGCTCCCCGGGTCGCTGCTCGCCGGGCTGATCCTCCTCGCGCTCGGCGCGCTCGGGGCCGGCGTCCCCTACCTCCGGCGGCGTGTCCTCACTCGCCGGCCGGCTTAGCCGGCCCGAGCGGAGCGGGGCGCTCGCGCGCCGCCGCGCCGTCGCGCTCGCGATCCCCGCCGACGCCGCCGTCTGCGCCGGAGTCGCGCTCGTCCTCTGCACGGTGGCCTTCGCCGCCTCGGGCGGCAACCAGCTCGAGCGCACGAGCTACACCGTCATCGCCCTCATGCTCGGCGGCGCGCTGCTCGCGGCGGCCGCCCTGCTGCAGCCGCGGCCGGAGGGCCGCCGCGCGCACGGGGCGTGGACGCTCGCCGGCCTGGCGGCGCTCGCCGCGCTGACCGCCCTGTCGATCACCTGGTCGATCGTCCCGTCGGAGTCGTGGTTCGAGGCCAACCGGATGCTCGGCTACGTCGGCGCCTTCGCGGGCGCGCTCGCGGTCGTCCACCTCGCGCCGGGGCGCTGGGCCGGGGTGCTCGGAGGGATCGCGCTGGCGTGCGTGACCGTGGCCGCCTGGGCGCTGCTGACCAAGGTCCTCCCGGCGGCGCTCTCGCCCGACGAGAACTTCGGCCGCCTGCGCGCGCCGTTCGACTACTGGAACGCGGTCGGGCTGATGGGGGCGCTCGGCGTGCCGCCGCTGCTGTGGCTGGCCGCCAAGCGGTCGGGCAACCGCGCGCTCAACGCGCTCGCCTACCCGGGGCTGGGAATCGTGCTCGTCTGCGTCCTGCTCTCCTACTCCCGCGGGGCGCTCGTCGCCCTGCTGATCGGCGTGGCCTTCTGGTTCGCGGTCGTGCCGCTGCGCCTGCGCGCCGCCGCGGCGCTCGTCGCCTCCGGCCTCGCCGCGGCGCTCGTGGTCGCCTGGGCGTTCGGCGAGACGGCGCTGACGGGCGACGAGGTGCCGCTGCCGGCGCGCACCGAGGCCGGGCTCGAGCTCGGCGCCGCGCTGCTGCTGATGTCGCTCGTCCTGCTGGCGACCGGCCTCGCGACCGGCTTTGCGGCGGCCACGCGCCCGCCCGCCCCGTGGCTGCGCCGCCGGGTCGGCACCGGGCTCGTCTTCCTGATCGGGCTGCTGCCGGTGATCGGGCTCGTGGCGCTCGCCACCGCCCCGGGTGGGATCGACGGACAGATCTCCAAGGCGGTCGACCAGCTCACCGACCCGACGGCGAGTACGCCGTCGAACACGCCCGACCGGCTGACCGCGACGGCCTCGGTGCGCTCGCGCTACTGGCGCGAGGCGCTCGACGTCTTCAACGCGGAGCCGGCGCTCGGGACGGGCGCCGGAACGTTCGCCGTGGCCCGCACCCGCTACCGCACGGGCCCGCTCGAGGTCCGCCAGGCCCACGGCTACCTCGTCGAGACGGCGGCGGCGCTCGGCATCGTCGGGCTGGCCCTGTCGCTCGCGCTGCTGGCCATCTGGCTGGCGAGCGCGGTCCGGGCGACCGGGCTGCGGCGGCGGGACCTTCGGGGGCTGCCGATGGACGCCGAGCGGGTGGCGCTCCTGACCATGGTCTCCGTGGTGGTGCTGTTCGGCGCCCACTCGCTGATCGACTGGACCTGGTTCGTGCCGGGGCCGTCCGTCGTCGCGCTCGTGTGCGCCGCGTGGGTGGCCGGGCGCGGCCCGCTGCGCGCGCGGCTGGCCGCCCGGCGGCCGGCCGCGGCGGTCCCTGCCGTCCCGGCGGGCCGGGCGCGGCTCGGCCTGCCGGCGCTCGGCGCGGCGCTCGTGCTCGCGACGGGCGTCACGGCCGCGTGGGCGGCCTTCCAGCCGCTGCGCTCGGCGAACGCCACGGACGCCGCCTACGAGCGCCTGGAGCGCGGCGAGGCCGGGCCGGCGGTCGACGTCGCCCGGATCGCGGTCCGGCGCAACCCGCTGTCGGTCGACCCGCTCTTCGACCTGTCGGCGATCCTCACCCAGACCGGCCGCCCGAAGGCCGCCGAGACGGCGCTCGAGCGCGCCGTCGCGCTCCAGCCGGCCAACTCCGAGACCTGGCGGCGGCTCGGCGAGCACCGGGTGCTGGCGCTCGACGCGCCCAAGCGGGGGCTCGCGCCGCTGCGGGCCGCCTACTATCTCGATCCCGAGTCGCGGGAGATCGAGATGGCGTTCGTGCTCCTCAACCGCCAGCTCAATCCCCCGCCGCCCCCGCCTCCTCCGCCACCTCCCCCGCCTTCGCCGACCGGATGACCCGCCGCCCGCCGCTCCTGGCCCTCGCCGCGTTGATGGCCGCCCTCGCCCTCGCCCTCCCGGCCGGCCCGGCGGCCGCCTCCAGCACCCAGGAGTCGACCTTCCAGGACGACAACCATCTGATCTACGCGCCGCCCGAGCGGGTCCGCGCGACGCTCGACGAGCTGGCCTCGCTCGGCGTCGACCGCCTGCGGATCACCGTGGTGTGGGCGGCGGTCGCGCCGGACCCGAAGAGCCGGGCGCGGCCGCGCTTCGACGCCGCCGACCCCGACGCCTATCCGCCCGGGGCCTGGGACCGCTACGAGGTGGTCACCCGCGAGGCGCGCGCCCGCGGGATGGACGTCTCCTTCAACCTCACCGCGCCCGCGCCGCTGTGGGCGACCGCGCCGCCGCCGCGCGAGGACGTCGCGGACACCTACGAGCCCTCGCCGCAGGAGTTCGGCGCGTTCGCCGCCGCGGTCGGCCGGCGCTTCGACGGCGCGGCCGGGCGGACGCGGGTGAGCCACTGGTCGATCTGGAACGAGCCCAACCAGTCCGGCTGGCTGACGCCGCAGTTCGCCGACGCGGGCGGCGGGCGCTTCGCCGACGCCGCCCCGCGCCTCTACCGCGGCCTGCTCGACGCGGCCTACGCCGCCCTGCGCGCCACGGGCCACGAGCGCGACACGATCCTGATCGGCGAGACGGCCCCCAAGGGCGACGCCTCGCGCGGCGTCAAGCGGCGGATGAAGGCGCTCGTGTTCGTCCGCGGGCTCTACTGCATCGACGCGCAGGGCCGCCCGCTCACCGGCCAGCTCGCCGCCGACCTCGCATGCGATCCGCCCGACCAGTTCCGCGCGCGCCACCCGGGGCTCTTCGACGCGACCGGCTTCGCCCACCATCCCTACGAGCTCCTGCTCGACCCCAGCACGCGCCAGACGGATCCCGACTACGTGACGCTCTCCTCGCTCGGTCGGCTCACGAGCACCCTCGACGCCGCGTTCCGCCGCTACGGCGTCGCCCGGCAGCTGCCCCTCCACCTGACGGAGTACGGCTACCAGACCGACCCGCCCGACGAGATCTCGGGCGTCCCCTACGCGCAGCAGGCGGCCTACCTCAACGAGTCGGAGTACCTCGCCTGGCGCGACGGCCGGGTCGAGACCCTCGCGCAGTTCCTGCTCTTCGACGACGGCGACCCGATCGGGACGACCTTCCAGAGCGGGCTGCGCACGTTCGCGGGGCAGGCCAAGCCCGCCCTCGACGCCTACCGCCTCCCGGTCTGGGTGGCGCGCCCGACCGTGCGCCGCGGCGCCGCGGTGCGGCTGTGGGGGATGCTGCGCAGCGCGCCCAACGGCCGGCCGGCCGACGCGGTCGTCCAGTTCGCCCGCGGCCGCTCGCGCGTGTGGCAGGACGTCCAGCAGGTCCGGACGACGAACCCGCGCGGCTACTTCACCACGCGCTTCCGCCTGCGGTCCCCCGGACGGCTGCGGGTCGCCTACGCCCAGCCGGGCCAGCCCGTCGCGGTCTCCCGCGAGGTGCCCGTCCGGGTCCGGCGGGCGAGCCGGGCGCGCAAGCGCCGCTGAACTGCAGCTGGTGAGGGAGGGTGGTCAACGTGGATCGCGCCTCGGGTCCACCGCCACCGATCCACCTTCCCCACCACCACGGTGGTCAACGTGGAACCACGACCGGATCGCCGCATCCGATCCACGTTCGCCCCCCTCCCTCACCAGCCGGGGTTGACGTTCCGGGCGCCGGGGCGCCGCCCGCCCGCCCCTACGCCGCCCGCTGCGGCGGCGGCTCGGCGAGGTCGAGCAGCTCCGCCGGCAGGTGCCCGGGCCCCATCGCGGCGCGCGCGTCGCCCAGCAGGCGCTCGTACTGGTCGGTGACCGCATCCCACGAGTAGCGGCGCGCACGGCGCTTCGCGCGGCGGCGGTAGTCGGCGACGAGGTCGGGGTCGGCGAGCAGCCGCTCGAGCTGGCGGGTGAGGTCGTCGGCCCCCGCCCGGCCCGAGAAGAGAAGCCCCGCATCGCCCACCGTCTCCACGTTGGGCGGATGGTCGTTGACCAGCACGCAGTTGCCCGCCGCCAGCGCCTCGAGGATCACCGGGTGGGTGCCGCCGACCTCCGTCGGGGCGACGAACGCGTAGGCGTTGCGCTGGAGCTCCCAGTACTCGCGCCCGAAGACGTAGCCCGGGAAGACGACGCGCGGGTCGCCGTCGCGCATGACGCCGCGGATGTAGTCGTCGGCGTACGGCGCGCCGCCGACCACCACGAGCTTCA
>JAUJME010000149.1 GCA_030447005.1 Solirubrobacteraceae bacterium
CACGGCTCATCGACCTCTCCGTCGCGCGGACGCAGGAGCGCGCCGGGCGCATCACGGGCCAGATCGGGACGGACGCCTACATGGCCCCCGAGCAGGCCGATCCGTCGCGCTTCGCGCCCGGCATCATCGGCCCCCCGGCCGACGTCTTCGGCCTCGGCGCCACGCTCTTCCACGCCGTGGCGGGGACCGTCCCGTTCCCGCGGGAGAAGGGCGCGCGCGAGGCGGAGGATCTCGACGTCCGCTACCCCCAGCTCCACACCGCGCCGGCCGAGCTGCCGGCGCGCACGCCGCCCGCGCTGAGCGCAGCGCTGGCGCGCACGCTCGACCCCGACCCGGCGACGCGACCGAGCGCCGCCGAGCTCGTCGAGGCGCTCGAGCCGCTGGTCGCCGCGCTCCCACGCAAGCTCGTGCTGGCCAAGCGGGGCGCGCGGGGGATCTAGTCCGAGCCGGTCAGCCCCGCGATGTCGTCGAGGTCGACGGGCCGCCCTGTCGCACGCTTCATCGCGATGAGGTCGTCGAGTCCGGCGAAGCGGACGGTCACCCCGCCGACCGTCGTCTCCACCGAGCGTGCGCGGAGGTCCTCGTAGGGCGCGGCGCCCTTCGGCGCGTTGATGATGTCCAGGCGTCCGGCTGCTGTGTCGACGCTCAGGATGCGGGCCCGGGCGAGGTCGACGTCGTCGAGCGGGTCCAGATCGCGGAAGTCGGCGTCGCGCGCGTCGCGGGCTCCGAGTTCGGCGAGCGCGCCGGCGAGGCGACGGTAGTTCTCCGCCGTCGGTGCCGGAACGACGTCGAGATCGAAGGTCGCCCGGCGAGCGCCGTGCCCGATCGCCGCAACCCCGCCGATCGTCAGGTAGTCGACCTCATGGCGGGCCAGCGCCTCGAACAGCGCGACGGGACGGAAGGGGCCGCTCACCGGCGTGCCGCACGCCGGAGCTCGTCGGCGAACTCCGAGAACGCGAGACCACGCGCGAGCCGCTCTGCGGGCTCCATGGCGCGGTGGGCGGCCCGGTGGCCGGCGTCCTGGTCGGAGCACGGGAGAGGCGTCGTGGAGAGCTCGAGTCGCTCGCCCATCACGAGCAGCAACCGGTCGAGCGACTCGAGAGAAGGCGAGACCCGCCCTCGCTCGATTCCCGATATCCACGCCTGGCTCGTGCCCGCCCGGAGGGCCAGCCGCCGCTGGCTGATGTCCTGGCGGGCGCGGGCCTCCTTCAGCAGTCGGGCCGCGGTCATGCCAGGTAATGATATGCGATCGGGTGTCAGCGTCGGGGCAGGCGAGCCCCGGCACGCAGGGTGCGCCCACCCGCCGTGGCGCTCACCCGCAGCGTCCCGGCGCGCACCCGGCGGCCGAGCCCGACGCGGAACGAGCGCTTCCCCGCACGGCGCAGGCGGACGGTCCGGGTCGCCGTTCGCCGCGCGCCGCTCGTCCGCACGGCGAGCCGCACCCGCGCCGCGCGGCGGACGGAGAGCTGGACGAGCAGGCCGCGGCGGCGAACGGTCCGCAGCCGCTGCCGCCCCGGGACGCGCAGCCGCCGCAGCGCGGGGAGGCGGCGGGCCGCCTGCCCGCCCGATCCCGTGTTCACCGGTGGCGGGCCGCCCTTGACGAACGGCCGCGAGATCACGCCGGGCTCCGCCCCTGCGCACCCGGCGCGCCGCGGGTTGGGCGGGAAGGGGAGGTCGGCGGCGATCGCCGTCTCGAGGTAATCGTTCTCGAGCCGGTCGCGCGAGCCGGGCGCGAGCTTGGCGCCGACGCCGCGCAGGCCGGCGCGCGGGCCGTCGGCCGCGACCCACGGCGCCAGCGCGAGGAACTCCGGCTTGGGCCCCGCGTACTGGCGGAAGCGCTCGGGGTCCTCCGGGAGCGCGACCCCGTTGCCGACGTACCGGCACCCGGCGCCGCCCTGGAGGCCGCGCTGGGTGATCGCCGTCTGGCCGTCGAAGGCGAGGTCGGCCAGGTTGCCGACCAGGTGCGGGGTGACGTTGTAGGCGAAGCGCACGGACGGGTCCCCCGCCGCGCGCCACGTCGAGCTCATCCACTCGAGCGGCTGCCACGGCGAGCCGCCGCCCGCGCCCGCCCAGCGGCCCGGGTTGGCCTCGTCCTGCATGACGAGGTTGACGCCGAGCGCGTCAAGGCAGCGCATGTAGTACTTCGCGGTGTCCGAGCACGGGTCGGTACCGGCCGGCGGATCGCCGTAGACGAAGGCGGGGAGGCTGGTGGCGAAGCCGATGCGGGCGCCCGTGCCCGGCACGGTGTAGGGCGCGACGTTGTCGACGCCGTCCGGGCCGGTCGAGGGGCCGTTGCGCAGGTCGAGCTGCTCCTCGATCGGCGTGAGCGGGACCTTCTTGTTGGAGGCCACGACGTTGCGCAGCGGCCGCGGGCCCTCCCGGCGGACCTCGCGCGGCCCCCAGAGGAAGACCTCGTTGTAGACCGCGTCGGTCGTCGCGACGTAGACGGAGCGCGGCGCGGCGGGGAGGTCGGGGTCGCGGAAGGTCGCGATCTCGCTCGGGTCGGTCGACTCGCGCAGCGGCGCCTGGTTGTTGGAGCCGAGGATGTGGACGTCGTAGCGCAGCGCCATGTCGGAGAAGGTCTGCATCCACCCGCGGGCGAAGGTGTCGGTCGCCGCGACGAACGCGTCGGAGACCGGGCTCATCGAGGGGAAGCGGCCGCGGTAGGCGGTCACCTCCCGCGAGTAGCCCGTCCGCACGGCGCCGAGCGCGGCGAGCGTCGCGCACGGCGCGCCCTGGCCCTCGCAGGACGGCCCGCCGGGGCGGGTGAACGCCTCGCGGGCGGCGCGGCCGCGGGTGCCGGTGGCGATCGTGGCCAGGCCGATGTCCTCGTTGAACGCGATGACGTTCGGCCGCCCGCGCGCGAGCCGCGGCACGACCCACTCGCGGATCATGCACTCGATCTTGGTCCGGAAGGCCGCGTAGTCGACGACGTGGCGGGCGTCCTGCTTGAACTGCATGGCGAACACGCGCGGGGTCGCGCCGCCGCCCGTTCCGTCGTAGGCCTCGATCGGCTCGAGCGTCCGGTTCGCGCGCGCCGCGCGGCACGCCTCGGCGCTCGGCGGCGCCGGCATCTCGCCCGCCGGCGGCTCGACCTCCGCGAGCGTCCGCCGGGCCATCACCGGGTCGTTCGTGATGATCTCGTCGACGCCCGCGGCGGCCGCTCCCTTGACCTGGGCGGGCGTGTCGAGCGTGAAGGGGACGATCCGCCGGCCCTTCGCGTGGGCGTCGGCGACGAACTGCGGCGTCAGCCCGCTGCCGAACTCGGGCGAGACGTACTCGTAGCCGTTGGCCTGCGCGAACGCGGGCGAGCCGGCGTTGGTCGCCGCGAGGGTGAGCAGCGAGGTCTCCACCCCGGGCAGCCGCGCCTGCGCGGGCTCGAGGTTCTGCGGGTCGAAGGACTGGATGAGCAGCAGCCGGCTGGGCAGGCGGGCCGCCTGCACGACCTTGAGCACGTCGTCCGCGTAGGCCGATCCGGGCTGGTAGTCGGAGTCGATCGGGAGGTTCTTGATCTCGAGGTTGACCCGCGCGTTCGTGGCGCGCGCGACGGCGAGCGCCTCCTCGAGCATCGGGATCCGCTCCTGCGGCTCGGGCGCGGGGGCGACCTTGGTCTCCGTGCCGAGGACGTCGAGCCGGCACTCGCGCAGCTGGGCGAGCGTCTTGGAGCCGACGGTGCCCGTGCAGGTGGTCGTCCGGTCGAGGCGGTCGTCGTGGATGACGACCGGCCGGCGGTCCTTCGAGAGCTTGACGTCGAGCTCGATCACGAACCCTTCGCGCCCCGCGCGCTCGAAGGCGGCCAGCGAGTTCTCGGGGAGGGCCGGGACGCCGTCGGTCAGCGCGCCGCCGCGGTGGGCGTGGATGAGCGGGGTGGCGTGGGCGGGGGCGGCGGCCAGCGCGAGTCCCGCCACGATCGCCGCTGCGCCGAGCCGCTTCATCGGAGCGAGCGTATCCGCGCGGCGGCGGTTCAGGTGCCGATCGCGTGAACTTCGGCTGGTGAGGGAGGGAGGGGGGTCGAACGTGGATCGAGATCCCTGTTCCGCCGCTCGATCCACATTGGACCCCCTGTGCGGTGGTCAATGTGGATCGGCTCCCGGAAATCGTGCGGCGATCCACCTTGACCCCCTCCCTGACCAGCCGCAGTTCTCGTCCCGCAACCACGACTAGACCGCTACAATCTCAGTCAACCCGACTGAGATCTTTCCCGAACCACAGGACCCTGCCCATGCAAATGGACCGCTTCACGATCAAGGCCCAGGAGGCGCTTCAGGCCGCACTCGGCCTCGCCGAGCGCCGCCGACACACCGAGGTCGCCCCCGAGCACCTGCTCCTCGCCCTGCTCGAGGCGGGCGAGGGCGTCGTCACGCCGATGCTCACGAAGCTCGGCGCCCGCCCCGAGGAGATCCGCGGCGACGTCAACGCCGCGCTCGACGCGCTGCCGACGATCACCGGTGACGCCGCCGAGCCCTCCACCTCCCGCGAGCTGCTCCAGGTCCTGCGCGCCGCCGAGCACGAGGCCGGCGAGCTGCGCGACGAGTACATCTCCACCGAGCACGTCGTCCTCTCGCTGGCCGGCCACAACTCCAAGGCCGGCGAGGCGCTCCGCCGCGCGGGCGCGACCAAGGACGCGCTGGCCAAGGCGCTCGAGGACGTCCGCGGCCCGCACCGCGTCACGAGCCAGAGCCCGGAGGACGCCTACCAGGCGCTCGAGAAGTACGGCCGCGACCTCACCCGCGCCGCCGAGGAGGGCAAGCTCGACCCGGTCATCGGCCGCGACGACGAGATCCGCCGCGTCATCCAGGTCCTCTCCCGCCGCACGAAGAACAACCCCGTCCTGATCGGCGAGCCCGGCGT
>JAUJME010000150.1 GCA_030447005.1 Solirubrobacteraceae bacterium
AGTCGATGATCCCGCGGCCGTAGTCCTCGGTGATCGAGGCGAGCGCGTCGACCTGGTCGCCGGTCAGCACCCCCTGGACGACCTTCACGCGGAGCATGAAGTGGCCGTCCTTGGTGTTGTGCGGGTACAGGCCGTACCACTTCAGGCGGGCGACGTCGTCCTCTTCGAGGGTCTCCCAGCCGTCGCGCGCGGCGCGGATCAGCTCGGGGTAGACGTCGAGGCCGTCCTTCTCCTGCTTCATGCGCTCGAACTTGTTCACGGCGAGAAATGTACTAAACCCGTCCGGGAATACAGGTTTTCGGCTCTGGAGCGTCCGCTGGACCGCCGTATATCGTCCGCCGCAGTCATCCCCGAGCGAGGAGTCAGGCGTCCCGTGGCCGAGATCGAAGCGCACATCACCGGCACCGTCTGGAAGATCGAGGTCAAGGTGGGCGACACCGTCGAGGAGGGCGACACCGTGGTCATCCTCGAGTCCATGAAGATGGAGATGCCGGTCGAGGCCGAGGACGAGGGGACGGTCGCGCAGATCGTCGTCGAGGAGGGCCAGTCGGTCTCGGAGGGTGATCCGCTCGTTGTCCTCGAGTAGCGAGCCGGCCACGGAGCTCGCCGAGGGCAAGCTCCGGCTCGACCACCCGGCGCCCCACCTCGCCCGCCTGACCATCGACAACCCCGCCAAGCGCAACGCGCTCGACCACGCGATCCTCGACGCGATCGCCGAGACGCTCCCCCGCCTCGACGCGCGCTGCCTCCTGATCACCGCCGTCGGCCCCGTCTTCTCCGCGGGCTACGACATCGGCGGGCTGCCGGGCTCCCCCGACTTCCCCGACCGCGCCGAGGCGCTCGTCGCGCACCCCTTCACGAACGCGATCGAGGCGCTCGAGGCGTTCGCCTATCCCACGGTCGCCGCGCTCAACGGCCACGCGATCGGCGGCGGCCTCGAGCTGGCGCTCTCCTGCGACCTGCGCCTCGCGGCAGCCGGGATCCGGGTCGGCATGCCGCCGGCCAAGCTCGGGCTCATCTACTCCCACACCGGGCTGCGGAAGTTCATCGACGCGGTCGGGGTCGCCCGCACGCGCGAGCTGTTCCTGCTCGGGCGCAACGTCGAGGTCGAGCGGGCGCTCGGCTGGGGGCTGGTCAACGAGGTGGTCGAGCCGTCGCGGCTGGAGGCGGTGGCGCTCGAGTGGGCCGCCGAGGTGGCCGCCAACGCCCCGCTCTCGCTCGCGGGCAACAAGCGGGTGATCCGCGAGCTGCTCGCCGCCGAGGGCGCCCTCGACCCCGCCGTCGAGCGGGAGCTCATCGCGCTGCGCGAGTCGTGCTTTCGCTCCGAGGACTTCCAGGAGGGCGTGCGCGCGTTCGCCGAGAAGCGCCCGCCCGACTGGCAGGGTCGCTGAGGCGCGCGCGCCATCATGGGGGCGTGCCCCGCTCCGCCGCGCTGCTGCTGATCGCCCTGACGCTCGCGGTGCTCAGCGCCTCGGTCGCGCTGGCCGCCGAGCTCGCGCAGGACCCCGAGCCGACGCCGCAGCCGACGCCGACGCCCACGCCGGTCCTCGAGGCCACGCCGGAGCCGACGCTCACGCCCACCCCGACCCCCGAGCCGCTCGAGTCCTCGGCCGAGTTCCCGCTCACCGAGACGCCCGTCCGCTGGCGGCGCTCCCGCGCGGTCGGCAAGCCGTTCGCCGGCCGGCTCGTGCGCGGGGTCGAGCTGCCGGCCTCCGGGCGCGACTACTTCACGTGGGACCCCATCTTCAAGTGGAGCCCCAACCGCGCGTGGCGGCGCCACGGAACCGACACGCTGGTCCGCACGCTCCTCGAGGTCCTCGCCGAGCACCGCGCCGCGTTCCCGGACGCGCCGCGGGTCGGGATCGGCGACCTCTCGCGCCCGCGCGGCGGGATCTTCGACGAGCGCTACGGCGGGCTGGGCCACGCCTCCCACCAGAACGGCCTCGACGTCGACCTCTACTACCCCCGCCTCGACCGCGCCGAGCGGCGCCCCTACCGCCCCGGCCAGGTCGACCAGGAGCTCGCGCAGGACCTCGTGGACCGCTTCGTCGCCCGGGGCGCGCAGTACGTCTTCGTCGGCCCGCGCCTGTCGCTCACCGGCCCGCGCAAGGTCGTGCAGAAGCTCGGCCACCACGACGACCACCTGCACGTCCGCATCCGGCCCCCGCGCCGGTAGGCTCGCGACCGTGGAGCTGCTCGCGCTGGTCAAGCACGACTGCCCCGTCTGCGACCAGGTGCTGCCGGCGCTCGACGCTGCCCGCGCGCAGGGCGCCCCGCTGCGGATCCTCTCCCAGTCGGGCGAGGCGGAGACCGCCGAGCAGGCGCGCCGCCTCGCTCTGCAGGCGATCCCTGAGCTCGATGCCGAGCTCGCGGCGTCCGTGCGCTTCGACCCCGACGCGGTCCCCGCCGTCGTGCTGATCGACGGCGGCGACGAGCGCGGCCGCGTCGAGGGACTCCAGCGCGAGGCCCTCGCCGCCCTGGCGGCGCAGGCTGGCGCGGAGCTCGCGCTCGACGGCCTGCCGGCGAGCCGGCCGGGCTGCGCCTCGCTGACCCGCGACCCCGACGTGGCCGCCCGGCTCGCCGCGCGAGCGGCCCGGGCCGACGGCCGGCTCGCCGCCCGGACGCTGCGGATCGGCGGCCTCGAGGACCCGCTCGAGGCCCTTCACGAGCGCGGGCTCACCGACGGCCTGCCGGTCGGCGCGCCGACGCCCGAGCGGGTCGTGGCCATGCTCGAGCACACGAGCCGCCACCCGCAGGACCTCGTCGGCGTCGTCCCGCCCTACGACGGCCGCGCCACGGTCGAGAAGGTGGCCATCAACGCCGTCATGGCCGGCTGCCCGCCCGCGGCGCTGCCCGTGGTGCTCGCGGCGGTCGAGGCGGCCTGCGCGCCCGAGTTCGCCCTCCACGGCCTCATCGCCACCACGCATCCGGCCGGCCCCGTCGTGCTCGTCTCCGGCCCGCACGCCGCCGCGATCGGCATGAACTCCGGCGGCAACTGCCTCGGCCAGGGCAACCGCGCCAATTCGACGATCGGCCGCGCGCTGCAGCTCGTCGCGCGCAACGTCGGGGGCGGACGCCCGGGTGTCGAGGACCGCGCGGCGCACGGCCAGCCGGGCAAGGTCGGGCTCGCGTTCGCCGAGCGGATCGAGGACTCGCCATGGGAGCCGTTCGCGGCCGGCGAGGGCATCGCGGAGGGCGACACGGGCGTCACCGTGCTGGCACTCGAGGCGCCGCGAATCGTGGTCGACCAGCTCGCGCGCGAGCCCCAGGGCCTGGCCCACTCGCTGGCCGGAGCCCTCGAGTCGATCGCCCACCCCAAGCAGCGCCTCGCGTGGGACGGGCTGCTCGTCGTCGGCCCGGAGCACGCCCGGGTGTTCGCCGAGGCGGGGTGGAGCCGCGCAGCGCTCCGCGACCGGCTCTTCGAGCTGACGATGCGGCCGGCGGGCGAGCTCGTGCGCGGCGCGGGCGGCTCGCCGGAGGGCATCGACCCGAAGTGGGTCTCCGACGCGGCGATGCCCGTGCAGAAGTTCGCGGCGCCCGACCGCATCCGCATCGCCCACGCAGGCGGGGACGCCGGGCTCTTCTCCATGGTGTTCGGGAGCTGGGCGGGCGGCGAGATCGGATCGGCGCCGGTGACGCGGAGCGTGGCACCGTGGCTGTAGAAGGGCTCGAGATCCTCGATCCGACGGGCGAGCTCGAGGCGGTCGAGCGCCCGCTGGCCACGCGGCGGCTCGAGCGCGGCGAGGGCGCGCGGATCGCGCTGCTCGACATCCGCAAGCCCCGCGGCGACGTATTCCTCGACGCGCTCGAGCAGGAGCTCGCCGCGCTGGGCCACACGGTCGAGCGCGTCGCCAAGCCGACCTTCACCAAGCCCGCGCCGGCCGACCTGCGCGCGGAGATCGCCGAGCGCTGCGACGCGGTGATCGAGGCGCTCGCCGATTGAGGCTCCTGCGTGTCGTGCGGTCTGCGCGACGTGATCGGCTTCGAGGGCCTCGGCCGCCCGGCCGTGCTGGTCGCCTCCTCGGTCTTCGAGCAGGCGGCGGCCGACCAGGCCGTCCTGCTCGGCGCGCCCGCGGCGCGGCGCGTGTTCGTGCCGCACCCGATCCAGGACCGCTCCGACGACGAGATCGGGGCGCTCGCCGTCCAGGCGCGCGACGCGCTGCTGGCCGCGCTGGGCTGAGCCGCCGGGCTACGCGTTCGAGCAGAGGCAGATCAGGCGGTCGCCCTCCTGGAGCTGCTGAGCGCGCTCGTCGTCGAAGCGCAGCGTCTCCCCGCCGCGGATGACCGCCAGGACCGGCGCGCCGTTCTGGGCTGCGCTGAGCGGACCGGCCTCGGACGGGCCCACGTCGCGCTCGATGATGTCGAGCCCCTCGCCCACCGCCAGCAGGTCCTCGAGGATCTCGACGACCTTGGGCGAGTGCGTCGCATGGCCGAGCAGCCGCCCTGACGCCGCCGACGTGACGATCACCGACCCCGCGCCGGACTGGCGCAGCAGGTGGGCGTTCTCCTCCTCGCGGACCGCCGCGACGATCGAGGCGGTGGGGTTGAGCTCGCGGGCGGTGAGGGTCATCAGGATCGCGGTGTCGTCGCGGTCGGGGGCAACGATCACGGCTTCGGCTTCGGCGATCCCCGCGGCCGTGAGGATCTCGGAGCGAGTCGCGTCCCCGTGGACGCCGGCGAAGCCCGCGCGGTTGACGGCGGCGGTGGCCTCCGCCGACGGGTCGACGACGACGATGCGCTCCTTGGGCACGCCGCGGGCGAGCAGCGTGCGGATGGCGGCCTTGCCCTTGGTGCCGTAGCCGCAGACGATCGTGTGGT
>JAUJME010000151.1 GCA_030447005.1 Solirubrobacteraceae bacterium
TCCGAGCGGCGCCGCGGCGGCCCGCCGCCGCTGCCGGCCGGCGCCCGCGCGCCGCACCGCCGCGGGTGGCCGGGCGGCCGGGGGGTGCCACGGACGCTCCCCGCGTCGACCGTCGTGAGCGCGGCCCGCGGGGCCGGCGCCGGTGTCGCCGCCCTGCTGGGCGCCCGCGGCGTCGTGCCGCCCGGCGCGACGGGCGGTCCCGACAGCGACCTCGCCGCCACGGCGGCGGCCGCCGCCGCGGCGATGGCGGCCGCACGTGACGTCGTCGTGCACGTCGGCGGCGCGGACGAGGCCGCCCACGCCCGCGACGCCGCCGGCAAGGCCGCGTTCCTCGCGCGCGCCGACCGCGACCTGATCGACCCGGTGGCGCGCGCCGTCGGCCGGGCCGGCGGCGCGCTGCGGGTCTGTGCCGATCACGGGTGCGACCCGGCGACGGGCGCCCATGACGCCGCGCCCGTCCCGCACCTGGCCTGGCCCGCGGCGGGCGGCCCCCGCTCCGGCCGCCGCCTCACCGAGCGCGCCGTCGCCGGCCTCCCGGTGACCGACGTCGCCCCGAGCGCGCCGGTGGCCGCGTGATCCCCCGCATCGTCGTCGCCGGCACGAGCTCGGGCGCCGGCAAGACGACCGTCGCGTGCGGCCTCATCGGGGCCCTGCGCGGTCGCGGGCTCACCGTGCAGGGCTTCAAGGTGGGGCCGGACTACATCGACCCCAGCCACCACGCGCTCGCCTCGGGCCGCCCGGGGCGCAACCTCGACGCCTTCCTCAGCGGGCCCGACCTGATCGCCCCCCTGGTCAGGCACGGCTCGGCCGGCGCGGACATCGCCGTCATCGAGGGCGTCATGGGGCTCTTCGACGGCGCGTCGGGCCGCGGCGAGCTCGCCTCCACCGCGCACGTCGCCAAGCTGCTCGACGCGCCCGTCCTGCTCGTCCTCGATGCCGCCGCGATGGCGCGCTCGGCGGCGGCGATGGTCCACGGCTTCCGCACCTTCGACCCGGACGTCAGGGTGGCGGGGGTCATCTTCAACAAGGTCGGCTCCGACATCCACGAGCAGCTGCTGCGCGAGGCTGTCGAGGGCAGCGGCCTGCCCGTCCTGGGCGCTCTGCGCCGCGACGAGCGGGTCGTCACGCCCGAGCGCCACCTCGGCCTGGTTCCCGTCGCCGAGCGCGAGTCCGGGGCGCGCGCGGCGCTCGCCGCGCTGGCGGAGGCGATGGGGCGCTTCGCGGACCTCGACGCGATCGTCCGCCTGGCGGGGACGGCCCCCGAGCGCCCCGGTCCGGCCTGGTCGCCCGTCGCGGAGGCCCCCGTGGCCGAGGGGACGCGGATCGCCATCGCGCGCGGGCCGGCGTTCTCCTTCCACTACGAGGAGAACCTCGAGCTGCTCGAGGCCGCCGGCGCCGAGCTCGCCGGCTTCGACCCGATGGTCGACGAGGCGCTCCCCGCCGGCGCCGGGGCGCTCGTGCTCGCCGGCGGCTTCCCGGAGGTGTTCGGCGACCAGCTGGCGGCCAACGCGCCGCTGCGCGCGCAGGTCCGGGCGTTCGCCGCGTCCGGGCGCCCCGTGCTCGCCGAGTGCGGCGGGCTCCTGTACCTGTGCGCGGAGCTCGACGGGCACGAGATGTGCGGCGCGCTGCCGGCGCGGGCCAGCATGAGCGGCCGCCTGACGCTCGGCTACCGCGAGGCCGTCGCCGCCGCCGGCACGCCGTGGCTCGCCGAAGGGCGCTCCGTGCGCGGGCACGAGTTCCACTACTCGAGGGTGGAGGCGCTCGACCCGGCGGCGCGCAGCGCCTGGAAGCTCTCGGCGCGGACCTTCGAGCGCGACGAGGGCATCGTCTGCCGAGGTGTCCAGGCGGGGTACCTGCACGTCCACTGGGCGGCGTTCCCCGAGATCGCTCAGGCGTTCGCCGGGGCGGCGGCGTGAGACCCCGCGGGTCCTCCGCACGGGACGTCGGACCTGGCGCGGCGGTCCTCGCGTGAGCCTGACGGTCGTCGTCGGCGGAACCCGCTCGGGCAAGAGCGCGTACGCCGAAGGCCTCGCGGCCGCCACCGGGCTCCATGTCCGGTACGTCGCCACCGCCGACCCCGATGACGCGTCGATGGCCCCCCGGATCGGGGCGCACCGGGCCCGCCGGCCGCCCGGGTGGACGACCGTCGAGGCGGGGGCGGCGCTCGCCGGCGCGCTGGCCGGCGGCGAAGGGGCCTGCGTCCTGCTCGACGGCCTCGGCCCGTGGATCGCCACGCAGCTGCACCGGGCGGGCGCCTTCGAGGACGCCGCGCGGCTGCCGGCGGCGTGCGCCGAGGTGCTCGCCGAGGTCGACCGGGCGGTGGACGCGCTCGAGGGCGCGGGCGCGGCGATCGTCGTCGCCGAGCAGGCCGGCGAGGGCGTGCTGCCCGCCGACGCCGCGTCGCGGGCGTGGGTCGACCTGCTGGGTGAGGCGACCCAGCGCTTCGCGGCGCGGGCAGAGCGGGTCGAGCTCGTCGTCGCCGGCCGGCCGGCCCGCCTGGGGGGGACGGGGCCCGCCGGGCCCGCCGATCGCTCCCTGCGCCGCCACGGCGACCGGGACGTGCGGCCCGGCGACGCCGACCATGCCGTCAACGTCGTGGCTGGCGGGCCGCCGGCCTGGCTGCGGGCGGCGCTCGATGCGGCGCTCGACGGCGCGGCGGGCCGCTACCCGCGCGAGGACGAGACGGTCGCCGCCCTCGCCGCCCTCCACGGCCGCGACCCGGTGGAGATCGTCCCGACCAACGGCGCCGCGGAGGCGCTGTGGCTCCTGGGGCCCGCGGTGCGGCCGGCGCTCGCCACCTGCGTCCATCCGGCCTTCACGGAGTCCGAGGCGGGGCTGCGCGCGCACGGGGTGCCGGTCGTCCGGGTCGGGCGTGACCCGGACCGCGGATTCGCCCTGGACCCCGCATCGGTTCCCGAGTCCGCCGATCTCGTGGTGGTCGGCAACCCGGCGTCCCCGAGCGGCACCCTCGATCCCGCCACCGCGATCCTCGCGCTCCGGCGCCCGGGCCGCACCGTCGTCGTCGACGAGGCGTTCATGGACCTCGTCCCCGGGGAGCCGGGCTCGCTCGTGCGCGAGCCGCTCGACGACGTCGTCGTGGTCCGCTCGCTCACGAAGGCGCTGGGCATCCCCGGCCTGCGCGCGGGGTATGCGGTCGCCGGCCCTGCGACCGCCGACCGGCTGCGGGCGGTGCGGCCGCCGTGGTCGGCCAATGCCCTCGCCCTCGCCGCGCTTCGCTCCGCCGCGGCGCACCCCGCCGAGGTCGCCGCCATCGCCGAGCGGGCGGCCGCCGAGCGCGAGGATCTCTCCGCCCGCCTGCGTGCGGTCGACGGCGTGCGGGTGTGGCCGTCGGCGGCGAACTTCGTGCTGCTCGAGGTGGCCGACGGGCCCGCCGTCGTCGCCGCGCTGCGGGCGGAGTCGATCGCGGTGCGGCCCGCCGCGTCGTTCCCCGGCCTCGACGACCGCCACATCCGGGTCACCGCGCGCGATCCCGGCCGCAACGCCCTCCTCGCCGAAGCGGTCGCCGCGGCCGTCGGGGCACCGGCGTGACCCTCACCGTGGTGGGAATCGGCGCGGACGGGTGGGCGGGCCTCGGCGACCCCGCGCGGCGGGCGCTGGGGCGGGCCACGCTCGTGGTCGGCGCGCGGCGCCAGCTCGACCTGCTGCCACCGGACGTCACCGCGGCGCGCCGCGCCTGGCCCTCGCCGATGGATCCGCTGCTCGACGAGCTGGCCGAGGGCGCCCACGGCGACGCCGCGGTCCTGGCCAGCGGCGACCCGATGCTCCACGGAGTGGGCGCCACGCTCGCCCGGCGAGCCGGCCCCGGCCGGCTCCACGTCCTCCCGCACCCGTCGGCCTTCGCGCTGGCCTGCGCGCGGATGGGCTGGCCGCAGGTCGACGTCGACCTCGTCAGCGCGGTCGCCCGGCCCCCGGAGGTGGTCGTCCGCCTGCTGCAGCCGGGCCGCCGGATCGTCGCCTACGTGACGGGAGCCGACGGGGCCGCGCGGCTGGCCCGGGTGCTCTGCGATCGCGGGTTCGCGGACAGCCGCCTCACGGTGCTCGCCCAGCTCGGCGGTCCGCGGGAGGCGCGGCTGGACACCACGGCGCGCGAGGCCACGGCCCACGTCGCCGACCCGCTCCACGTCGTCGCCGTCGAGGTCGCCGGCGCCCCCGCCTACGCCCTCACGCCGGGGCTCCCCGACCACGCCTTCGCGTCCGACGGCCAGCTCACCAAGCGCCACGTCCGGGCGATCACCGTCGCCGCCCTGGCGCCGGTGCCGGGGGAGCTGCTGTGGGACGTCGGCGCCGGCAACGGGTCGATCGCCGTGGAGTGGCTGCGGGCCGAGCGCGGGACGCGGGCCATCGCCGTCGAGCCCCGTGAGGACCGCGCCCGGCGGATCGCGCACAACGCCCTCGCGCTCGGCGTGCCGGAGCTCGAGGTCGTCGAGGGGCGCGCGCCCGAGGCCCTGGCGGGCCTCCCGGCGCCCGACGCCGTCTTCGTCGGCGGCGGGATCACGACGCCGGGCCTGCTCGACGCGTGTTGGGCCGCCCTCACGGAGGGCGGGCGCCTGGTCGCCAACACCGTCACGCTCGAGGGGGAGCGCGCCGTCATCGCGGCCCGCGAGGCCCGCGGCGGCAGCCTCACCCGAATCGACATCGCCCACGCCGAACCCGTCGGGAGCTTCACCGGCTGGCGGGCCCAGATGACCGTCGTGCAGTGGGCGGCCGGCAAGGAGGCCTGAGCGCGGTGCCCGCCACGGTCCACTTCATCGGCGCCGGCCCGGGCGCGCCCGACCTCCTCACCCTGCGGGC
>JAUJME010000152.1 GCA_030447005.1 Solirubrobacteraceae bacterium
TCTCGACCTCGGTGGTCTGCTGGAGCAGGCCGCCCCACATGAAGCCCTCGATGACGAGCGGGTCGAGCTCGGCGCGGGCGGTGTAGAGGCCGGCCGTGTACCCGGCCGGACCAGATCCGATGATGATGACGTGCTCGATCGCGCTGGTTTCGTTCGCCAAGGGAAGACTCCGGATTCGCTTACTTCAGTTTGTATAGTGTAGCGGCCGCTGGGTCCGCCACCGATCCACGGTCCGCCGCAGCTGCAGGTACGCGATGGCGCCCGGAACGGTCGGCAGCCAGAAGGTGAAGGCGCGGAAGACCAGGACGGCGACGACCGCGAGGCCGCCGTCGACGCCGAAGGCGACGAGCGCCCCGATCATCCCGCCGTCGACCCCGCCGATCCCTCCGGGCAGCGGCAGCAGGTTGCCGAGCATCCCGATGAAGAAGGCCATGATGAGCACGGCGGCGGCCGGCGGCTCGCCGAAGGCGTGGAAGGCCGCCCACAGGACGCCGATCTGGAACGCCCAGAAAGCCACCGCGCCGAGCAGCGCCGGATCGCGCTCGCGCATGTGGGCCAGGGCATCGCGCATCCCCGCGGAGGCGGCGGCCGGCCCGTTGGCGAGCCGCTGGGCGAGCACCCCGATCCGCCCCTGCCGGCGGGCGAAGCCGCGCAGCCGCCGCTCGAAGTCGGTCGGCACGAACGCGATGGAGAGGCCGAGGACGGTGATGACCAGGGCCAGGAAGGCGGGGATGACGGTGATCGAGAACGGCGCGGGCCCCGGGAAGAGGCCCCAGCGCAGGCCGAAGCCGCAGACGATCAGCGCCAGCATGTAGATGAGGTACTGCATGACGAGGAAGGAGACGGTGCGATCGGCCACCGTCCGGGCGTTCATCCCCGAGCGGCGCAGCGCCCAGGCGATGAGCACGAGGCCGCCGGCGCCGCCGGCCGAGAACAGGCGCGTGGCGGCCAGGCCGGCCATGCAGATCTGGTAGCTCTCGCGCCAGTCGATCCGCGAGCCGGCCCGGACGAAGACGCCCTGGAAGAGCGCGACGTAGCCCGCGAACATCCCCACGGTGAACAGCAGCGCGAGGAACAGCCAGGCGGGGTTGCCCTGCTCGATCCGCTGCCACGTGTCGTCGAGCCCGGCGAGCTGCGGGAGCAGGAAGTAGAGCGCGACGAGCGAGACGACGACGAAGACCGTGGCGAAGGTGGCCTTGCGGGGCGTGAAGTCGAGGCGCGGGCCGCCGGAGTCGTCGTCGAGCCCGGCGAGGTCGGGGTCCTCCAAGGCGCCGCGCGGCTCGGAGCGATCGGCGGCCGTGGGGCTCATGCGCGCGCCAGCCGCTCGAGCTGCCGGACGCCGTCGGAGATCCGCGCGAACGCCGGCTCGGCCAGCGGCGCGGCGCGCCGGACGGCCTCCGTCAGCGCCAGGCCGGCAGCGAGGTCGACGGCGTAGTGCTCCCCGAGGTAGACGAGCGCGACGCCGAGCGTCGTCGCGTACGCCCAGCCCACCGCGCCGGGCACTCGCCCGACCTCCGTGAGGAGGTGGGCGGCCATGACGGATGTCGCGAAGTGCAGCGAGGGCATGGCGGCCAGGGGGTTCCCTCCCAGCAGACCGTACAGGGGCTGCCACCCGGACTTCCAGAACTGCTCGCCGTACTCCACCATCATCCGGCGCAGCTCGGGGGTGCGGCCGTCGTCCATGTGCCCCTCGCGGGCGGCGTACCAGGGCGGTGCGGTGGGCAGCGCCCAGTAGCCGATCAGCCCCAGGTCGAAGGTCGCGTACATGCGCGCGGCGCCGGCCGCGAAGCGCTCGGGATGGCGCCCGTGCAGGTAGGCCACCGTGCCGTGGGGGACCATGAACCACACCCAGTGCGACCACACGAGGACCCGCTCGGCGGCGTTGATGCGGCCGGGCCGGCCGAAGCGCCGCTGGAGGCGGACGGTGGGGGTCGCCCCGAGCCCGATGGCGCAGTCGATCTGGACGGGATAGCGGACGTGCACCCGCCGCTTGAGCGCCTCGGGGTCGTCGTTGGGCATCTCGTAGGTGGCCACGTAGGCCCACATCTGGAGAAAGCAGGTGCCGAGGTCCCGCGCTCCCGAGCGCGGGACGAGGACGCAGAGGGCGAAGGGCGCGAGCGCCGCCGTCGTCGTGACCACCGGCGGGGGCAGGCGGACCCGGCGGCGGATCAGCGGAGCGGCGGCGCCGAGGACGAGTGTCGTCGCCGCGGCCGCGCGGATGGCCGTCGACAGACGCACGAGGCGCGCGAGTATAAGTGCCGCCATGGTCGAAGCCTCCGCGACGATCGCGGTCACCGGCGCGGGCGGGTTCATCGGCGCGGCGCTGACGCGGCGCCTGGCCGCCGGCGGCCACCGGGTGATCGGCGTGGACGTCGCCGGGGCGGCCGCCGCCGCCGTCGAGGCGGCCGGCGGGGAGTTCCGGCGGGCGGACGTCGCCGACGCGCCCGCCACGGTCCGCGCGCTGGCCGGGTGCGACCGGGTGATCCACACCGCGGCGATCGTCTCGGACTGGGGCCCGATGGCCGACTTCGTGCGCGTCAACGTCGGGGGCACCCGCAACGTCCTCGACGCCGCCCGGGCGGCCGGCGCCGCCCGGGTGGTCTGCCTCGCCTCCGTCGCGGTGTGGGGGTACGGCTTCACGGGCGAGATGGCCGAGGACGCGCCGCCGCGCCCGTGCGGGATGCCCTACATCGACTCCAAGGGCGCCGCGGAGGTCCTCGCGCTGGCCCGGGGCGCCACCGTCGTGCGGCCCGGCGACGTCTACGGGCCGGGCTCCGTCCCCTGGACGATCCGCCCGCTCGAGGCCATGCGCTCCGGCGCCTTCCGCCTCCCGGGCCGCGGCGACGGGCTGATGACGCCCGTCTACGTCGACGACCTCGTCGACGCGATCGTCCGCGCGCTGCTGTCCGACGGGGCGGCGGGCCGCGCCTACACCGTCTGGGACGGCGAGGCGGTGAGCGCCCGCGAGTTCTTCTCCCACCACGCCCGCATGCTCGGGCGCGGCGCGCCGCCGAGCCTGCCGGCGCCGCTGGTGGCGGGCGGCGCGCTGGCGCTCGAGGGGATCGCCCGCCTCCGCGGCCGGCCGCCCTCGGTCTCCCGCGCGGCGCTGACCTACATCTCGCGGCGCGGGACCTACCCGAACACCCGCGCGCGCGAGGAGCTCGGCTGGGAGCCCGAGGTCGGTCTCGGCGAGGGCATGCGCCGCACGGAGGCGTGGGCGCGCGCGGCCGGGCTGCTCGACGGCTGAAACGGCGCAGCCCTAGGATCCCGCGCCATGGCCGAGCCCACCCTCGAGCACGCCTACGAGACCGTCAACCTCCTCCGCCGCGGCGGCGAGCTGCGCATCGAGCTCAACCGCCCGGACACGATGAACGCGTGGGACCGCCGGCTCGGCGTCGACCTGCTCGCCGCGGTCGAGCGGGCGGCGGCCGACGACACCGCCCGCGCCGTGGTGGTCACGGGCGCCGGGCGCGGGTTCTCCTCGGGCGCCGACCTCAAGGCGGGCTTCGACCCCACGCCCGACGGCCGCCCCGACGTCGGCACGGCGCTGCGCGACCGCTACCACCCGATCATCACCGGGATCCGCCACATGCCCAAGCCCGTGGTGGCCGCCGTCAACGGGCCGGCGGTCGGGATCGGCTTCTCGCTCGCGCTCGCGTGCGACCTGGTCATCGCCAAGGAGTCGGCCTACTTCCTGCTCGCCTTCGCGAACATCGGCCTGGTGCCCGACGGAGGCTCGTCGCTCTTCGTCCCCACCCGCATCGGCCACGCCCGCGCGACGGAGATGGCGATGCTCGCCGAGCGGCTCCCCGCGCCGCAGGCGCTCGAGTGGGGCCTCATCAACCGCGTCGTCCCCGACGACGCCTTCGCCGGCGAGGTCGACGCGCTCGCCGCGCGCCTGGCGGCCGGGCCCACCCGCTCCTACGCGGGCACCAAGCGCCAGCTCAACGCGATGAGCTACGGCCGCATGGACGAGCAGCTCGAGCTCGAGGCGTCCATCCAGCAGGAGATGGCCGGCTCGGACGACTTCATCGAGGGCGTGAGCGCCTTCCTCGGCAAGCGCCCGGCCGAGTTCAAGGGCGCCTGAGCGTCAGCGCGCAGACCGGCGAACCGGGCCGAATCGTGACGTCGCGCACACACTCCGGCCGCGACGCGCCAACGTCCGGCGGTCGGACGGAGCGGATGTCTAGACTGCCCGGCCCAGTGACCCGAACGACCGTTCTCTCCCGCCTCGGCGCAGCCGCCGGACTGGCCGTCGCCGGCTCGCTGCTGCTCGCCACCGGGGCGGGCGCCGACATCCTCACGCCGGAGTCGGGCGGCTCCCCCAACGCGGAGAAGGTCGACTCGCTCTACAAGCTCATCCTGGGCATGGCGATCGTCGTGTTCCTGGCCGTCGAGGGCGTCCTCTTCTGGTCGCTGATCAAGTACCGCGCCCGCAAGGGCCGCAAGGCCGCCCAGATCCACGGCAACACGCGCCTGGAGGTCGGCTGGACCGTCGGCGCCGCCGTCATCCTCGTCTTCATCACCGCCGTGACGTTCATCCAGCTCAACGGGATCAAGAACCCGGCGGCCTCCGACATCGACGCCCGCGGCCGGCCGCTCGCCTCCAACGGCGTCCTCTTCGCCTCCACCGACCAGCCCCGCCCGCCGCGCGGCGAGGCGCTCAACATCCGCGTGGACGGCCAGCAGTACGTGTGGCGCTTCCAGTACCCGGGCCGCGAGCGGGTCTTCTCCTACACGGAGATGGTCGTCCCGGTCGGCCGCACGGTGACGCTCGACATCACCTCCGACGACGTCGCGCACTC
>JAUJME010000153.1 GCA_030447005.1 Solirubrobacteraceae bacterium
GCGGTGGCGATCACCGGCGTCGTCCTGCTCGTCTGCGACTTCGTGTTCGGGACGCCGACCACCGTGGTGGTCACGGCGGCGATCGGCGGGTTGATCAGCGGCCTGTGGTTCGCCCGCCCGCTCCTGCGTGGCCGCCGCCACCCTTAGAGGCTGGCTCTCTGCCGCTCGGCGACGCGTCGACGCCGGCGACCCGTTCGGCCGGCGTTGCGAGGGGGTAGGGTCCGGGCGATGCTCGCCCAAGGCCCCGTCCCCCGCGCCCTCCACGGCCTCATCGAGTACGCCGCCGGCGTGCTCTTCATCGTCGCCCCCTTCCTCTTCGGCTTCTCCGAGCAGGGGGCGGCGACGGCGCTGTCGATCGTCGTGGGCATCCTCGTCCTCCTCGTCGCCGCGACGACGAAGGGCTCGACGAGCCTCATCGACGTCATCCCCACGTCGCTGCACGTGACCGTCGACTACCTGCTCGCCGCGGTGCTGATCGCCGCGCCGTTCCTCTTCGGCTTCTCCGACGAGACGGCGCCCACCGCCTTCTTCATCGCCCTCGGCGTCGTGCACCTGCTCCTCACCGTCGCGACGCGCTTCGAGCCCGGAGGCCGGACGACGTCGCGGGCGGGCGGCCGGCGCTGACGCCTTAAGCCTCGCAGAGGCGGGCCCTCCTACCATGGCCCGACCGTGAAGCGCTTGCTCATCCTCGGCTCGACGGGGTCCATCGGAACCCAGGCGCTCGACCTCGTCAGCCGCTCGGGCGGCGAGCTCGAGCTCGTCGGCCTGTCGGCGGAGCGCTCGTGGGCCCCGCTCGTCGAGCAGGCCCGCGCGCACGGGGTGAAGCGCATCGCGCTCGGCGACCCCGACGCCGCCGCGCGCGCCGCGGAGGCGTGGACCGACGGCGAGGTGCTCTCCGGGCCCGATGGGCTCGTGCGGCTGGTGGCCGAATCGGGCGCCGACCTCGTGCTCAACGCGATCGTCGGCTCGGCGGGGCTCGGGCCGACCGTCGTCGCGCTCACCGAGGGCATCGACCTCGCGCTGGCCAACAAGGAGTCGCTCGTGGTCGGCGGGGAGCTCGTGATGGCGCTCGCCGAGGCGACCGGGGCGAGCCTGCTGCCGGTCGACTCCGAGCACACGGCGATGCACCACCTGCTCTCCGGCGAGCCGCCCGGGACGCTCGAGAAGCTGACGATCACCGCGTCGGGCGGGCCGTTCCGCGGCCGCTCGCGGGCCGAGCTCGAGGGCGTGACGGTCGAGCAGGCGCTCAAGCACCCCACCTGGGCGATGGGCGGCAAGATCACCATCGACTCCGCGACGCTGATGAACAAGGGGCTCGAGGTCATCGAGGCCCACCACCTGTTCGGCACGCCGTACGACCGCATCGACGTCGTCGTGCACCCCCAGTCGGTCGTCCACGCCCTCGTCGCGCTGTGCGACGGCTCGACGCTCGCCCACTTGGGGCACCCCGACATGCGCGTGGCGATCGGCTACGCGCTCTTCCATCCCGAGCGCGCGTCGCTGCCGCTGCCGGCGCTCGACCTCGTCGAGCTCGGGTCGCTGACCTTCGAGGCGCCCGACGCCGACGCGTTCCCCTGCCTGCGCCTGGCGCGCGAGGCCGCCGAGGCGGGCGGCACCGCCCCGTGCGTGCTCAACGCCGCCAACGAGGTCGCGGTCCACGCCTTCCTGGCCGGCCGCGTCGGCTTCCTCGCCATCCCGGCGATCATCGAGGCGACGCTCGACGAGCTCGGCGGGATCGCCGTGCACTCCTTCGAGTCGCTCTACGCCGCCGACGCCGACGCGCGCGCGCTGGCCGGCGACCTGGTCGCGCGCGAGGGGGCCCGCGCGTGAGCTGGTTCCTGGCGTTCGCCGGCTTCGCCGCGCTCGTCGTCCTTCACGAGCTCGGCCACTTCGCCGCGGCGAAGGCGGTCGGGATGCGCGTCGAGAAGTTCTCGCTGTTCTTCGGGCCGATGCTCGCCAAGTTCACCCGCGGCGAGACGACGTACGGCATCGGGCCGATCCCGCTCGGCGGCTACGTGAAGATCACCGGGATGAACCCGGCGGAGGAGATCCCGCCGGAGCACGCGCACCGCGCCTACTACCGCCAGCCCGTCTGGAAGCGGATCGTGGTGATCGTCGCCGGGCCGCTGGTCAACATCGTCCTGGCGTTCCTGATCCTGTGGATCGTGTTCTCGACCACGGGGCCGCGGGAGGCGACCTCGCGCGTCGACGCGACGCGGCCCCCGGCGTCGGCCGTCCTGCAGCCGGGCGACCGCATCGTCGCGGTGGACGGCAAGCGGGGGGAGGTCGCCGTGCTCGCCCGCCAGATCTCCTCGCACCGCTGCGCGGGCGAGGCGAAGCAGGGCTGCCGGGCCGCCGAGCCGGCGCGGCTGACGATCGAGCGCGGCGGCGAGGAGCGGACCGTCTCGATCACACCGGTCTACAACGCGGCCGAGGGCCGGACGCTGGCCGGCATCTCCTTCCAGACGCGCGAGCTGCCGCCGCCCGGAGTGGGCAAGGCGGCCGGCGAGAGCCTGGATCTGATGTGGCGGGTGACGACCGCGACGGCGACCGTCATCTCGCGGCTCTTCGAGGCCGAGCAGCGCAAGCAGCTCTCCGGCGTCGTCGGCTCCTATGAGGTCACGCGGCAGTCCGTGAACATCTCCGCCGAGCGCGCGTTCCTCATCCTCGCCCTCATCTCGCTGTCGCTCGGGCTGATCAACCTCCTGCCGTTCCTGCCGCTGGACGGGGGCCACATCTTCTGGGCGGTCGGCGAGAAGCTGCGCGGGCGGCCCATCCCCTTCCGGGTGATGGAGCGGGCGAGCGTGGTCGGCTTCGCGCTCGTCGGCATCCTCTTCTTCATCGGCCTCAACAACGACATCGACCGACTGCTCAACGGAGGGTTCGACCTGCGGTAGCCTCGCCCCTGAGGGTCGTAATCAGGGCGAGTCCAGGGGAGAGAGATGGCCAGCACCACCACCGCGCAGGCGCCGTTGAAGGACACCACCGGGGCGAGCACCATCGCCGAGGCGTTCCGGATCACCGTCGACCGCCACGGCGACAAGCCGGCGGTCCGCACGAAGGACGACGAGATCTCGCTCACGTGGGCGCAGCTGCGCGACCGCGTCGACGCGCTCGCCGGCGGCCTCGCCGGCCTCGGCGTCAAGCGCGGCGACACGGTCGCCCTGCTGCTCTCCAACCGCCCGGAGTTCCACATCGCCGATCTCGCGGTGATGACGCTCGGCGCCACGCCGTTCTCGATCTACGCGACCTCGTCGCCCGAGCAGATCGCCTACGTGGTCTCCGACGCCGAGGCGAAGGTGGCGATCGTCGAGGAGGCGCTGCTCAAGGGGCTGAGCGCGGCGCGCGGCGACCTCCCGCAGCTCGAGCACGTGATCGTGCTGGAGGGCGCGCAGGGCGAGGGGACGATGGCGTGGGACGATGTCGAGGGCGCCGACCCCGACTTCGACCCCGAGCCGCACTGGCGCGCGGTCGAGCCCGAGGACCTCCTGACGCTCATCTACACGTCGGGCACCACCGGCCCGCCCAAGGGCGTCCAGCTCGTCCACCGCAACCTGATCACCGCGACCAAGTCGATCCGGTCGATGATCGACTTCCCCGAGGGCGCGCGGGTGATCTCCTGGCTGCCGGCCGCGCACATCGCCGAGCGCGCCGCGCACCACTACATCCCGATCGTCTTCGGCCTCTCGATCACCTCCTGCCACGACCCGCGCCAGATCACCGCCTACCTGCCGGCCGTGCGCCCGAACTGGTTCTTCGCGGTGCCGCGCATCTGGGAGAAGCTCAAGGCCGGGCTCGAGGCGATGCTGGCGGGGCTGGAGGGCGAGGCGGGCGAGAAGGCCAAGGCGGCGCTCGACGCGGCCAAGCAGAAGGTCGAGCTCGAGCAGGCCGGCCAGCCGGTCCCCGAGGCGCTCGCCGCCGCGGTCGCCCAGGCCGACGAGCAGATGTTCGCGCCGCTGCGCCACCAGCTCGGCCTCGACGAGGTCGTGACGGTCAACGTCGGCGCCGCGCCGACGCCGCGCGACGTGCTCGTCTTCTTCCACGCGATCGGGATCGAGATCGCCGAGCTGTGGGGGATGTCGGAGACCTGCGGCTCGGGCTGCTGCAACCCGCCCGGCAAGGTCAAGATCGGGACGGTCGGCCCGCCGGCGCCGGGCGTCGAGGTCAAGCTCGCCGAGGACGGCGAGCTGCTCATGAAGTCCGACGTGGTGATGATCGGCTACCGCAACGCACCCGACAAGACCGCGGAGGCGCTCGACGACGAGGGCTGGCTGCACACGGGCGACATCGCCGAGATCGACTCCGACGGCTACGTCAAGCTCGTCGACCGCAAGAAGGAGCTCATCATCTCCGCGGCCGGCAAGAACATGTCGCCGGCCAACATCGAGTCCGAGCTCAAGGGCGCCTCGCCGCTGATCGGCCAGGCGTGCGTGATCGGCGACGCGCGGGCCTACAACACCGCGCTGATCGTCCTCGACGCCGACTTCGCGCCGGCGTGGGCGGCCAAGAACGGCCTCGAGGGCAAGGACCTCGCGGCGCTGGCCGACGAGGAGGCGATGCGCGCCGCCGTGCAGGCGGGCGTCGACGCCGCCAACGCCAAGCTCGCCCGGGTCGAGCAGATCAAGAAGTTCACGCTCGTCCACGGCGACTGGGCGCCGGGCGGCGACGAGCTGACGCCGACCATGAAGCTCAAGCGCAAGCCGATCGCCGAGAAGTAC
>JAUJME010000154.1 GCA_030447005.1 Solirubrobacteraceae bacterium
GTCTCCCAGATCCAGGCCTTCCGCCGCGAGAACGACCTCGACGGCGAGGGCGCCTCGCCCGTCACCGAGGAGGTCGACCTCCGCGCCGAGGACGACGCCGCCATCGCGGCCGAGCTCGACGCCGCCGAGGAGGCCCGTAAGGCCGAGGAGGAGCGCAAGGCGCAGGAGAAGGCCAAGCGCGAGGCCGAGCGCGCCGCCCGCAAGGCCGAGAAGGCCGCCGCGGGCGACGACGAGGACAGCGACGAGGACGGCGACGCGCCGCCCCGCCGCCGCCGCACCCGCCGCACGCGCCGGCGCACCGCCGCCGCGCTCGAGGGCACGTTCGACCACGGCGAGGAGGGCTACGGGCTCTGGCTCGACCCCGCGGTCCAGGACGACCCGATCTACGCCGAGCACTGGGCGGGCCACCGCCCCGTCGAGATCACGATCGACGAGGACCAGATCGTGATCCGCCGCGCCGGCGGCGACGAGGACGACGACGGCTGAGTCGCCGCCCCGCGCCAGGGCGATCGCCTGGCGCGTCGCGGCCCTGACGGCCGTCTGCGATCGGGTCGAGCCGGTCGAGCGGGGCACGCTGTTCGCGGTCTCCGACCTGCCGGAGTACTGGGACTACAACCTGCTGTGGGTCGAGGCGCCGATCGCCGGGACGGCGCAGGCGCTCGCGGCCGCCGCCGACGCCGCGCTCGCAGCGCATCCGCACCGGCGCATCGACGTGGCGGACGAGGCGACGGGCGAGCGGCTGGCGCCCGGCTTCGCCGCGCTCGGCTTCCGCCCCTTCCGCCACGTCTGGATGCTGCACCGCCCGCAGGAGCTCCCGCTCGAGCGCGACCCCGCGGTCGAGCAGGTGGCCGAGCACGTCGTCCGCGACCTCACCGAGGAGTGGCTGGGCTCGCACGCGTGGTGGGACGACGCCGAGGAGGTGAGCCGCTTCGCGGCGGCGGCGGCCCGGGTCGACGCCCGCCTGCCCGGCACGGGGATCACGCTCGCGGTCTTCGACCCGTGGCCCGTCGGCTTCGTCGCGCTGCGCCGGACCGGCGCCGGCGCCGAGGTCACCGACCTCTACATCACCCCCTCGCACCGGGGCCGCGGGCTGAGCGGCGCGCTGCTGCGCAGCGCCATGGCCACCGCGCGGGCGGAGGGGCTCGGCGACCTGTGGGTCGTCGCCGACGAGGACGACTGGCCCAAGGCGCTCTACGCGCGCGCCGGCTTCGAGCCCGTGTGGCTCGAGCACCTCTTCACGCGCCTGCTCTGAGCGCTCGGGCGTCAGTCCAGGCGCCGGCCGCCGGCGAAGTCCGTCGCGCCGCGCAGGTAGCGCGCGAACGCGGCGTCGGCGACGATCCGCACGTCCCAGGCGTGAGGGTCGTCCGGCGCGACGGCGATGGCGACGTCGGCGCACCAGCCCGTGCCCTCGTCGTAGAGGGCGACGAGCTCCTCGGCGGTGAAGGCGCCGCCCAGGCGGCGGCGCAGCTCGGCCTCGATCGCCCGGGTCACGCGCTCGAGCACGGGCCGCTCGATCGGCGGGGCGAGGGCGAGGCGGGTGTGCCCCGCCTCCCACTGGTCGAGCGCTGTCTCGAACGGCACCCCCGGCAGGCTACCCGGCCGGCGCCTCGGCGCCTCATGTCGGGCCGTTTTGTGGTTTTGAGTCCCCGGCTCTACGGTTTCCGCACAATGAGCACGGCGGCTCGATCTTCCCCGCTCGGCCCCAAGGAGCTCGGCGAGCTCGTCCGCGCGTCGAGCAACGCGATCACGGTCCTGACGCCAGAGGGCTTCATGACCGCGTGGAGCCCGACCGCCGAGCGGCTGTACGGCTACAGCGAGGACGAGGCGCTCGGGCGCCACATCGACATGCTCGTGCCTCCCGACCGAAGGGCGGAGACGCGCGAGCTCTTCAGGCGCCTCACCGCTGGCGAGACCATCGAGCGCTTCGAGACCCAGCACATGGCCAGGGACGGACGGATCGTCGACGTCTCGCTGACCGCCTCGGTCGTCCGCGGCGAGGACGGCGCGGTCCGCGGCTACTTCGCCAGTGCTCACGAGATCGGACCCGAGAGGCGCTTGCGCGAGCGCCTCGAGCGCAGCGAGGCGCTGCTCGAGAGCGCACAGGAGCTCACCGCGGTCGGGAGCTGGCAGTTCTTCTTCGCCGACCGTTCCGTCGAGTGGTCCCGCGAGCTGTTCCGGATCGTGGGACGGGACCCCGACCGCTTCGTTCCCTCCCCTGCCTGCCTCCGGGAGGTGCCGCACCCCGAGGACCGCGACCTCGTCCGCGCGATCATCGCGGAGGCGGTGGCCGAACGGCGCAGCTTCGCCGTGCACGCGCGGATCATGCGCCCGGACGGGTCGGAGCGCGTCGTCGAGGCCCGCGGCCGGGTGGTGCTCGACGACGAAGGGGAGCCGGCGTCGATCGTCGGTAGCGTCCAGGACGTCACGGACGCCGAGAGCGCCCGGCGGGCCCTGGCGGCCGCCGAGGGGCGCTTCCGCACCGCCTTCACCGAGGCGCCCGTCGGGATGGGGCTGCTCGACCTCGAGGGGCGCTACGTCGAGGTGAACGCCGCGCTGTGCAGCCTGCTCGACCGAACGGAACGCGAGCTGGTCAGGACGATGCGCACCGAGCTCATCCATCCCGACGACCTGGCCGAGGCGGACCGCGGACTGACCGACCTCCTCTCGGGCGCCATTGCCGCCCACTCGGCGGAACTGCGCCTCGTCCCGGACGGGCGCGAGGTGTGGACGACGAGCCGGGTCGTCCTCGTCCGTGACGGGGACGGGACACCGCGCCACTTCCTCTGCCAGCTGCAGGACATCACGGAGGAGCGCCGGGCGCAGGACGCACTGCGCGAGAGCGAAGCCCGGATGCGATCGATCCTCGACGCGGTCCCCGCGCTCGTGTTCATCAAGGACCTCGCCGGCAGGTACACGCTCGTCAACCAGGCGTTCGCCGAGGCCGGCGGCACGACCGTCGAGGCCGCGCTCGGCACCAGGCCGACGGACCACATCGACCCCGTCCTGGCGGCCCGGTACATCGAGGACGATGCGCGGCTGCTCGAGCGGCTCGAGCCGGTGACCACCGAGGTCGAGATGCCAATCCACGGCGAGCCGCGGTACTTCCGCACCACCAAGGTCCCGCTGGTCGACGAGCGCGGCCGGCCCTACGCGATCGGCGGCATCGCGGTCGACGTCACCGAGCGGCGCCGCGAGCGCGACGCGCTGCTGGAGAGCCGAGCCCTGCTCACCGAGGCGCAGCGGATCGGCCGGGTCGGCAGCTGGACGTGGACCTTCGAATCGGGGGAGGTGGAATGGAGCGAGGAGCAGTTCCGCATCTACGGCGTGCCCGTCACCTCGGAGCCTGTCACCTTCGAGGCCGCCATCGATCCGGTCTTCCCGGACGAGCAGGAGGCTCTGCGGACCGCCGTGCGCAAGGCGGTCGCCGAGGGCGGCTCGTTCTCGCTCACCTACCGGATAACGCGGCCGGACGGCACGGTCCGCACCGTCCGGTCGCGGGGCGAGGTCGTCACGGACCGCCCCGGTGAGCCCGCGCGCATGATCGGCACCACCCAGGACGTGACCCGGGAGGTCGAGCGCGAGGCGGCGATCCGCCTTCTGGCGCGCCGCCACGAGGTCGTGCTCGAGTCGGTCGGCGAAGGCATCTGCGGCATCGACCGCGACGGGCGCACGACCTTCGCGAACGCCGCCGCGACGCGGCTGCTCGGCTGGTCGGAGCACGACCTGATCGGCACGGACCTCCGCGAGGCCGTCTACCACTCGGGACGGGACGGCCGATCACGGCCGCGCGCGGGATCGGCGATGCTCGCGACCGCGCGCGACGGCCGCGAGCGGCGGATCGCCCGGGAGGTCGTCTGCCGCCGGGACGGAACCGCGGTCCCCGTCGAGCTCAACTGCCACCCGACCTACGAGGACGGCGTGCTCACGGGTGCGGTGATCTCCTTCCGCGACGTCAGCGAGCGCGAGGCGGCCCACCGGGAGCTCGAAGACATGCTGGGCGCGCTCCGCGCCGCCGACGAGGAGCGGCGGCAGCTGCTCGCGCATCTCGTGACGGCGCAGGAGGACGAGCGGCGAAGGATCGCCGCCGACATCCACGACGACTCGGTGCAGGCGATGAGCGCCGTTGCGCTCGGACTCGAGGCGGTCCGGACGCGGCTGCCACCGGGGGAGCGCCGGCTGGCAGCGCTCGACCGGCTCCGTGACTCCGTGGCGCAGGCGGTCCGACGCCTGCGCATGCTCGTCTTCGAGCTCGCGCCGCCGGAGCTCGAGCAGGGAGGCCTCGCGTCGGCTCTCGACGTGCTCCTGTTGCAGCTCGGCCGCGAGGCGGGTGTCGAGCACGAGCTCTCCGGAAAGCTCACCACCGAGCCATCGGCCGAATGCCGGCTCGTCGTCTACCGCATCGCCCAGGAGGCGATCGCGAACATCCGCAAGCACGCGCGAGCGACGCGGGTGCGAGTGAAGCTCGAGGATGAGGACGACGGGGTGCTGCTGCGGATCGCCGACGACGGCGTCGGCTTCGACACCGCCGCCTCCGCGAGGAGACCGGATCACTTCGGGATCGTCTCGATGGTCCACCGCGCCCAGCTTGCCGGAGGCACCTTCTCCGTCAGCTCGCGCCCCGGAGCCGGCACGACGGTCGCCGCGTGGATCCCCGAGCCGCGATGAGCGCCCGCGCCCAGGTCAGCGTCCTCGTCGCGGACGACCATCCCCTCTACCG
>JAUJME010000155.1 GCA_030447005.1 Solirubrobacteraceae bacterium
AAGCACTCCTTCGAGAAGGTCGGCGACCACTGGGAGCCCAAGGACGAGAAGGGGCCGTCGGACCCACAGGCGGCGCGCGGCGGCCGGGCGGCGGCCGACAACCCGCGCGAGACGTTCGGCGGGGTCGACGTCAACGGCAACACGAAGGCGGAGCTCTACGAGCGCGCGAAGGCCGCCGGGATCCCCAACCGCTCGACCATGACCAAGGAGGAGCTCGCCCGGGCGATCGCCCGGCGCGGCGCCTAGCCGGCCCGGCCCGCGCCGGCCGCCGTCACCGAGACATGCGCGAGGCCACCGCTCCGCTGCTGCGCTGCCCGCGCTGCCACACCGACGGGGCGCTCGAGCTCGACGCCGGGGCGCGCGCCGCTTCCGAGGTCCGCGAGGGCGAGCTCGCCTGCGCGGTCTGCGGCCGCCGCGGCGAGGTCGCGCGCGGCGTCGCCGACCTCCTGCACGCGCCGCCGGAGTTCGTCGCGCGCGAGGCCGCCGGCCTCGAGCGCTTCGCCGCCGTCATGCGTGCGGACGGCTGGGATCGCGAGCGGGTCCTCCGCCTGCCCGACGAGCCGAGCCCCTACTGGCACGGCCAGCGCGCGAGCTTCGAAGCGCTTCTGGCGCGCGTCGCGTTCGAGCCGGGCCAGCGGCTGCTCGACGTGGGGTCGAACACCTGCTGGGCCTCGGCGGCCTTCGCGCGCCGCGGCCTCGAGGTGATCGCCCTCGACATCGCCCGCCACGAGCTTCAGGGGCTCGACACCGCCGACTGGTGGATGGAGCGCGACGGCACCCACTTCGAGCGCGTCCTCGGCGTGATGTTCGACCTCCCGATCGCGTCCGGGACCCTCGACCACGTCTTCTGCTGCGAGGTCCTGCACCACAACGACCTGCGCAACCTGTTCCGGACGCTGCGCGAGGCCCACCGCGTCCTGCGCCCGGGCGGAACGCTCTCGGTCATCCGCGAGACGCTGCGCGCGCCGCTGAATCCGCAGCTGCGCCCGGGTCGCGACGTGGGCGAGTTCGAGGGCCACGAGCACGCCTTCCTCGCCTCGACGTACTGGCTCGCCGCGCGCCGCGCGGGCTTCGAGGTCCGCGTGCAGGACCCGGCGGGCCACTGGGTGCTCGGCGGGGAGCCGTTCCGCCTCGACGAGGCCACGCGGCTGAAGACCTCGGTGAAGCTCGCCGCGCTGAACTTCGCGCGGCGGCGGCCGGGGCTGCGCGCCGCCTACCGCGCGTGGCTGCATGGGGTCGGCGGCGCCGTCCCGCTCTCGCTCGTCTGCGTGAAGCCGGGCGGCGGTGGGCGATAGTGGCTACTCCTGGCTACTCCTGGAGTAGCCACTCGTAGCCACTCTCGGCAAGACCCCTGCGCGATCATCTTCCGATGCGCCGCCGCGCTCAGCGCGAGCGCCGCTGCAGCGCCTGGACCCGGCCGGCCGCCTCGCGGACGCGTCCGGCGAGCGCGGGCGAGCGCCGCGTGGCCGCGCCGAGGTGGCGGATGATCCGCAGGTAGGAGCCGCGGCCCGTGGTGAGGAGCAGGTCGATGCCCGCCCGGATCGAGCGCTCGGCGGTCGCCTCGAGCGTCCCCGTGGCGATCGCGGCCGCCGCCTCCATCGAGTCGGTGATCGCCACGCCGCGGAAGCCGAGCTCCTCGCGCAGCAGGCCCTCGATCACCGGGCGCGACTGCGAGGCGATCCGGTCCGGGTCGACCGCCGGATAGCGGGCGTGGGAGAGCATGACGAGGGGGACGCCGGCCTCCACCGCGGCCGCGAACGGGCGCAGGTCGGGGCGCTGCTCGACGTCGGCGGGGGCGTCGTCGGTGTTGACCGTCGCGCCGCCGAGGCCGGGGAAGTGCTTGGCGGTGGGCGCCACGCCGCCCTCGCGGAAGCCGCGCACCGCCTCGCCGACGGCGCCCGCCGCCGCCTCGATGTCAGAGGAGAACGCGCGGCCGGCCAGCGCCGAGCCCGGGACGGTCGGGACGTCGGCCACCGGGGCCAGGGAGACGTCCACGCCGTTCGCGCGGAGCCCCTCGGCGGCCTCGCGGGAGTCGGCGCGGACCGTCCCGGCGCCGAGCTGGCGCGCCGCGGAGCGCGCGGGGCCCGCCCACGGGACGATGCGGATGTCGCCGCCCTCCTGGTCGGCCATCACGAGGGCGCGCCCGTCGCTGGCGGTCTCGATCTCCCGGGTGAGCGCCCGCAGCTGCTCCGGGCTGCGGATGTTGTCCTCGAAGAGGACGACGCCGGCCACCCGCCGCTCGCGCAGCGCGCGCTTGACGTAGCCGGGCAGCGACGGACCGGCGAAGCGGAGGATGACCACGCTGCCGACCGCGGCCTTCAGCGAGGCACGCGGCTTGCCCGCGGGCGCCGGCACGGGCGCCGGCGCCCGTGCCGGGGCGGCGGAGCGCGGGTCCTCGTCGCCCGCGCCGACCGCGACGCCGCCCGCCAGCGCGACGGCGGCCGCGGCGGCCAGGGCCGCGCGGCGGCGGCGGACGGTGGTTCGGCGGCTCGGCATGCGCCCGTCGCAGGCTATGAGGCGCCGAGCCAGCGGGCCGCCGCGGCCGCCGCCGGCCCGGCCGCACCCGCGCGCCCGCACGCGAAGACGTAGCGGTCGGGCCGCAGGGCGGCCCACGTCGCGCGGTGGCGCGCGAGCCACCCGCCGACCGCCCCGTCGGAGTCCTCGAACGCCGCCGCGCGCGCCCCGAGCGCCGCCCACGCCGCCGCGTCGGCCGCCCCCACGTCGCCGACCAGCGCCCAGCCCGGGCCGAGGACGTCGTCGAGGCGCGCCCGCCGCCCGCCGGCCGTCACCTCGGGTTGCGGGAACAGGGCGCCGGCCCCCCGGCGCCGTGGGCGCATGACGCACCCGCGGCGCAGGACGGCCTGCGGGCGCGCGCCGTGGCGGAGCGCCGCCCCGGCCGGCGTCGGGTCGAGCGCGAAGAGCACGGCATCGCGCGCCCGCGCGAGCCGCGGGCGGCGCGTCTGGAGCACGGCGCCCCCGGCGACCGCCACCCGCGTGGCGGCGCGGACCTCCGGCCGGCGCTCGGCCTCGTAGGTGTCGAGCAGCGCCTCGGGCGCGCCGCGCAGCACCGCGGCGAGCTTCCAGGCCAGGTTGTGGACGTCGCGGGCGCCGGCCGCGAGCCCCTGTCCCGCGAACGGCGGCATGACGTGGGCGGCGTCGCCGGCGAGCAGGACCCGTCCGGCCCGCCAGCGGTCGGCCGCGCGCGCGTGGAAGGTGTAGACCGCCCGCCGGGCGATCCGGGCGTCGCTGCCGTCGCCCAGCCAGGGGGCGAGCAGCCGCGCCACCGACTCCGGCGCCGCGAGGGCGGCGTGGTCCTCCGCCGGCGAGGACATGAACTCCCAGCGGTGCCGGCCCGGCGCCAGCGGCAGGGTGACCGCCGGCCGCCGCGGGTCGCCGACGAAGCAGACCCGGTCGGCGCCCGGCACGGGGCCGTCGAGCTCGGCGTCGACGACCAGCCACGGCTGCGCGAACGTCGAGCCGCGGAAGCCGATGCCCGCCATCCGCCGCACGGGGGAGCGCGCGCCGTCGCAGCCCACCAGCCAGCGCGCGCGGATCCCCTCGCCGCCGACCGTGGCCGTCACCCCGCCGGCGTCGCCCGCGAGCGCCTCCACCCCGGCGCCCCAGCGCGCCTCGACCGACGCGAAGCGCGCGAGGCCCGCGCTGAGCACCCGCTCGGCGCCGGGCTGGTGCCAGCCGGCGAGCGCCGGGTGGCCATTCGGCCCGGCCGCCGGGGTCTCGAGCAGCGCGAGGCTGCGGCCGTCGGCCGCCGCGAAGGCCACGCCGGGCTGCGGCGCCAGATGGGGCGCCAGGGCGCCGTCGAGGCCGATCCCCTGGAGGATCCGCAGGACCTCGTCGTCGGTGGTCGCCGCGCGCGGCGCCTCCGACGGCCCGCGCGCGGGATCGACGGCGATCACCGACACCCCCGCCGCCCCGAGCAGGTTGCACAGGAGCTGCCCGACCGGCCCGAGCCCGGCGACCAGGACGTCGCAGTCGGGGCCGGCGGGCATCGCCCGAGGCTAGCCGCCCGCCCTCCGGCAGGAAACCTTGCGCACGCTGGGGCGTCCGCGGGCTACTTTCTGCGAACGATGTCGCAGCCGCCCCGGCTCCCGAGAGCCCTCGTCGCCCGCCTGATCGAGTCCGGAGCCCCGCGCGTGCAACGTGGCATGCGCCGGCTCACCGCCCGCGTGGGGGTCCTCAAGGACGCCCGGCAACGGCCGATAAGACCCGCACCCTCCGTCCCGCCGGCGCCCCGCGCGTTGGTACCTGAAACCCCGCACGCGTCACCTCACGAGGAGATTCCGCCAGTGTCACCCGAACTCGACACGGCCCCGCCCGACGGCGAGGCCGCCCTCCGCGACCTCCTCGAGGCCCTCCGCGGCGCGTGCGCCGGCGACTTCTCCCAGCGCCTGGACACCCGCAGCGGCGGGACCATCGGCCAGGTCGCCGAGGCCTACAACCGCATGGCCGAGAACAACGAGTCGATGGCGCGCGAGCTCTCGCGCGTCGCGGCCACCATCGGCCGCGAGGGCCGCCTCAACGAGCGCGCCGGGGTAGGCCTGCTCGAGGGCTCCTACCGCGACTCGATGGAGTCGGTCAACTCGCTCATCGACGACCTCGTGCGCCCGACCATCGAGGTCGGCCGCGTCATCGGGGCGGTCGCCGACGGCGACCTCTCCCAGAAGATGGCGCTCGAGATCGAGGG
>JAUJME010000156.1 GCA_030447005.1 Solirubrobacteraceae bacterium
AGCGGCCCTGCCGGTAGACGCGCTCGAACTCGGCGCTGCGCGACAGCCGGCGGCGCCGGGGTGCGGGGCGGGCGGAGCGGGCGGGCTCGAGGGGTTCGGTCACGGGGCGGAGGCGGAGGCGAGCGGCACGGGCCGGGACGCGGGCGCCCCGCTCAGACGGTGAGCTGCTTGCGGCCCTTCCCGCGGCGGCGCTTGAGCGTCAGGCGGCCCGCGCGGGTCGCCATTCGCGCACGAAACCCGTGCGTGCGGGCGCGCTTGCGCTTCTTGGGCTGGTAGGTGCGCTTCATCTCGTGGCTTCCTGACGCGGAGGTCGGCGGGCACCCGGGAGGATACCGCGGCGGACCGTCCACAGGGTTGTCGACACGCCCTCCCCACTGCGCACAGGCGGCGCCTCGAGAGGGGCCGGAACGATTCATCCGCGATTTGCGCGGTGTCGTCGCGAGCCCTGCGGAACCCCGCCTGCGGGCCCGCGGGCCGTTGCTATGTTTCCGCCGCCGGGGCCCCAGGGCCCCCACCTCGATCGCTTCATCTCGACCGCCTCTGCCACGGAGGCGGCGTCTCCGTACGCCCGTGCCCGCTCCCGATCCCGACCACGCCTGGCTCCGCATCCGCAGCGAGCTCCGACAGGCGGTCTCCGATGCGACGTGGCACCTCTGGCTCGAGCCGCTCGAGCTCGGCGGGCTGAGCGGCGACACCCTGGTCCTCGTCGCTCCTGAGGCGACGCGCGCCTGGGTCGCCGACCGGTTCGGGCGCCTGCTTCAGGCCTGCGGCGCCGCCGTGGTGGGACCGGAGATCGCCGTCGAGGTCATCCCGGCCGGCGGCCCCGCGCCCGCGGCCCCGCCCGAGCCGGTCGCGGCCGGCCATGGCCCGCGGTGGCGGCCGCCCGTCGCGGCGGCGGCGGGCGCGCGCCAGCAGCGCCCCGAGAGCGTCGCCGAACGGCCCAACCCCCGGCTCACCTTCGACCAGTTCGTCATCGGCGACTCCAACCGCCTGGCCCACGCCGCGGCGCTGGCCGTCGCGGAGATGCCCGGCCTCGCCTACAACCCGCTCTTCCTCTGCGGGCCGCCCGGCCTCGGCAAGACCCACCTCCTGCACTCGATCGCCAACTACGTCGCCAGCTACGGCGACGGCCTGACCTCCCGCTACACGACGGTCGAGGCGTTCACCAACGGCTTCCTGGGCGCCCTCCAGTCGGGCGGCATGGAGAGCTTCAAGGACACCTACCGGGGCGTCGACGTCCTGCTCGTCGACGACGTCCAGTTCCTCCAGAGCAAGGTCAAGACGGAGGAGGAGTTCTTCCACACCTTCAACGCGCTGCACGCGGCCGGCGCCCAGCTCGTCCTCACCTCGGACCGCCCGCCGCGCGACATGGACGCGCTCGAGGACCGGCTGCGCGAGCGCTTCGAGGCCGGCCTGGTCTGCGACGTCAAGCCGCCCGACCTCGGCACCCGGCTCACGATCCTGCGCAAGCGCGTCCAGCAGGACGGCGTGCGCGACGTCGAGCCGGCCGCGCTCGAGCTGATCGCCGAGCGCGTCCACCAGAACATCCGCGCGCTCGAGGGCGCCCTCATCCGCGTCGTCGCCTTCGGGTCCCTCACCGGGCGGCCTGTCACCGCCGCGCTCGCCGGCGAGGTCCTCGACGGCCTTTACCCGGAGCTGCGGCCGCGCCGGCGTACGATCGAGGAGATCCAGCGCCGCGTCTGCGAGGCGTTCGCCGTCTCCTTCGAGGATCTCGTCTCGGCCAGGCGCACGAGCGAGCTCGCCTGGCCGCGGCAGCTCGCCATGTACCTCTCCCGCGAGCTGACCGACGCGACCCTGCCGGCGATCGGCCGTGCCTTCGGGCGCAATCACACGACCGTCCTGCACGCGTGCAGGCGCACCGCCGAGCGGATGGCCTCCGATCCCGAGGCCTACGGCGCGGTCGACCGCCTGATCCGCGACCTCGGCCACCGCGATGGCGACCGGCCCGCCTGACAGACTTGCGCACCGCCTCCACACCCCTGTGTGCACGCAAACGCCCGCATCCTGCGGCCGTCCGGCCGCCCCTCCACACAATCGACACCACTGATGACGTCTATGAACCCCTGTCTTCTTCGTGATCAGCTGATGAAGGAAGGAGTCGCGCGATGAAGCTCTCGACGAGCCGCAGCGACCTGTTCGCCCAGCTGCAGACCGTCACCCGCGCCGCCTCGACGCGCAGCGCCGTCCAGGCCCTCTCCGGCGTCCAGGTCGTCGCCAAGGGCGGGACGATCGAGCTGCGGGCCACCGACATGGAGCTCGGGCTCCGCGTCCCGCTCGCCGGCGAGGTCGTCCGCGAGGGCGCCGTCGTCCTGCCGGCGCGCCTGCTGGTCGACGTGGTCCGTGCCCTGCCCGGCGACTCCGTCTCCATCGAGTTGCGGCCGGCGGAGCAGGACGTCGAGCTCGTCGGCGGCTCGGCGACGTTTCACATCCGCACGCTGCGCCTCGAGGACTTCCCGCCGCTGCCCGAGCCGGAGCCCGACTCGCGGGTCGAGGTGCCGGCCGCGGCGTTCGTCGAGACCATCCTCAAGGTCGCGCGGTCGGCGTCGCGGGACGAGACCCGCCCCGTCCTCACCGGCATCCTGGTGTCGGCGTCGGGGACGGAGTTGCGGATGGTGGCGACGGACTCCTACCGCCTGTCGGTCAAGGAGACGACCCTCGAGCAGCCGATCGAGGGGACGATCGAGGCCAACGTGCCGGCGCGCGCGCTCCAGGAGCTCTCGCGGATCGCCCAGCAGGGCGACGAGGACCGCCTGACGGTCTCGGTGCGCACGAACCAGGTCGTCTTCGAGACGGCCGGCGTGCTGCTCTCCTCGCGGCTGATCGACGGCCAGTTCCCCAACTACCGCCAGCTCCTGCCCGACGCCTACGAGCACGAGCTCCAGCTCGCCTCGGGGGAGATCGTCGACGTGGTGCGGCGGATCTCGCTGCTCGCGCAGAAGAACGCGCCGCTGCGGCTGGCGTTCCGGGAGGGGGAGGCGACGGTGTCGGCGCGCACGCCCGACGTCGGCGAGGCCTCCGAGACGCTGCCCGTGCCGTTCCAGGGCGAGCCGTTCGAGATCGGGTTCAACCCGGACTTCCTGCGCGACGGCCTCGAGAGCGTGGACTCGGGCAACCTCGTCCTCAAGCTCATCTCGCCCCTGCGGCCGGGGCTCATCGAGGCGGCCGACGGCAGCGGGTTCGTCTACCTGCTGATGCCGATCCGCCTCAACGTCTAGGCAGGGTCGTCCAGGGCCGCGCGCCGGGCGAAACCGTGTTGGTCACGCGCCTCAAGCTGCGCAGCTTCCGCTCCTACGCGACGGCCGACCTGCGGCTCGGACCGGGTCTCACCGTGGTCTCGGGGCGCAACGGCGCCGGCAAGACCAACCTGCTCGAGGCGATCTACTTCGCGTGCACCGGACGGGCGTGCCGGACCGCCAACGAGCGCGAGCTGGTCTCCTTCGGCGCGGGCGTCACCCGGCTCGAGCTGGAGGCCGAGGACGCGCAGGGCACGCACGCCATCACCGTGGGGTTCGCGCCCGGAGAGGCCAAGCGGGTCACCGTCGACGGCGCGCCGGTCGAGCGGCTGACCGACTCGCGCGCGCGGCCGCTGGTCTCGGTCTTCCTGCCCGACCGGCTCGAGCTCGTGACGGGTGCGCCGGCGCTGCGCCGCGGCCATCTCGACCAGGTCGTCGCCGCGCTGTGGCCGGCGCGGGCGGGCACCCGCAGCGCCTACGCCGCGGCGCTCGCGCAGCGCAACGCGCTGGTGGCGCGGATCCGGGCCGGGCGCGCGAGCCGGGCCTCGCTGCCGGCGTGGGACGCGGAGCTCGCGCGCCACGGCGTCGTGCTCATGGCCCAGCGCGAGGAGCTCGTCGCCCGCCTCGGGCCCGCCTTCGCCGAGCACGCCGCGGGGCTCGGGCTCGAGGAGGAGCCGGGGCTGCGCTACCGGCCGCGCTCGCGGGCCGGGTCGGCCGAGGAGCTGGCGGCCGAGCTCGCCGAGCGCACGGAGTCAGACCTCGAGCGCGGGTTCACCGGCCACGGGCCCCACCGCGACGACCTGGCGTTCTCCCGCGCGGGCCGCGAGCTGCGCGCCTACGGCTCCCGCGGGCAGCAGCGCCTCGGCCTGCTGGCGCTCCTGCTCGCGGAGCGCGACGCCCTGGCCGAGGAGCGCGGCGCGCCGCCGCTGATGCTCCTCGACGACGTGATGAGCGAGCTCGACGCCGGCCGCCGCGAGCGGCTCGTCGAGGTGCTGAGCGCCGCCGGGCAGAGCGTCCTGACCACGACGGAGCTCGCCCACGTCCCCGGCGTGGAGGGTGCGGGCGTCGTGCGGCTGGCGGTCGCCGACGGGGCGGTCCTCCAGGCGGCCGGGGCGCCGGAGGCCCGCTCGGCGTGAGGCGCGCGCGTCCGCGGCCGCTGGGGCCCGCGCTCGATCGCCTGCTCGGCACGCTGGCGCCCGCGACGGTGCTGGCGGAGGTCCAGCGCGCGTGGCCCGAGGCGGCCGGGCCGGTGTTCGCGGCGGCCGCCCAGCCCTTCGCCGAGCGCGACGGCGTGGTCCGCGTGGCGTGCGTCTCGGCCGTCTACTCCCAGGAGCTCGACCTGCTCTCCGAGCGGGTCGTCGCCGCCCTCAACGAGCGTCTCGGCCGCCCGGCCGTCCGGCGCCTGCGCTGCGAGGTCTCGGGGCGGCAGAGATAGTGC
>JAUJME010000157.1 GCA_030447005.1 Solirubrobacteraceae bacterium
CCTGCGCGAGCTCATCCGCCGGGCGGGCGACGAGGGCCTCCCCGAGCCGGCGATCATGCAGTCGAGCGGCGGGCTGGCGGAGGCGTCGCTCGCCGCCGAGCACGCGGCCCTGACCGTCCTCAGCGGCCCGGCCGGCGGCGCGGCCGCCGCGGCGCTCATCGCCGCGCGGACCGGCACGCCCGACCTCCTGTGCTTCGACATGGGCGGCACGTCGTGCGACGTGTGCGTCGTCCAGGACGGCCGCGTGCGCGAGAGCGCCGGCCGCGAGGTCGGCGGCCGGCCGCTCGCACTGCCGATGGTCGACATCCACACGGTCGGCGCCGGCGGCGGGTCGATCGCGTGGCTCGACCCGGGCGGCGCGCTGCGCGTCGGGCCCCGATCGGCGGGCGCCGACCCGGGCCCGGCGTGCTACGGGCGAGGCGGCAGCGAGCCGACGGTCACCGACGCCAACCTCGTGCTCGGGCTGCTCGACGCGCGCACGCCCCTGGCCGGCGGCGTCGCGCTCGATCGCCGGGCCGCCGAGCGGGCGATCGCGGCGCTCGAGGGGTTCGACGGCGACGTCGACGCCGCCGCGCGCGGCATCGTGCGCGTCGCCACCGCCGAGATGGTGCGCGCGCTGGGGGTGATGACCGTCGAGCAGGGACTCGACCCGCGCGACTTCGCCCTGCTCGCCTTCGGCGGCGCGGGCGGCCTGCACGCGGTCGCCGTCGCCGAGGAGCTGGGGATGCGGCGCGTCCTCGTCCCGCGGGCGAGCGGCGTGCTCAGTGCGCTCGGGCTCGCGGCCGCCGACCGGCGCGTGCAGCTGCAGCGCACGGTGCTCGGCCGGCCGTACGCGCCGGCCGGCGACGACCTCGCCGCCGACGCGCTCGAGCGGCTGGGCGACCCCGACGCACGCATCGAGACGGTCTACGACTGTCGCTACCGCGGCCAGTCGTTCGAGCTGACCGTCGACGACCCCGCCGCGTTCCCCGCCGCCCACGAGGAGCGCTACGGCTTCCGCGAGGACGGCGGCGCGGTGGAGGTCGTGACCGTCCGGGTCACCGCGCGCGTGCCGGGGCCGCGCGTCGAGCTCGCCGCGGACACGACGGCGCCGCCCGCGACCGAGCGCCGCGCGACCGTGCTCGGCGACGAGACGACCGTCCTGCGCGGCGAGCTGCCCGCGGGCGCCGCCGTCGCCGGGCCCGCCGTCGTCGCGCTCCCCGAGTCGACGGTTGCGGTGCCGAGCGGGTGGTCGGGGCGCGTCGACGACACCGGCACGCTGATCCTGAGGGCGCGCTGAGGTGGATCCGGTCGACCTCCAGGTCGCCACCGGCGCCCTGCGCGCCGCCTGCGAGGAGATGGGCGCCACGCTGGTGCGCGCGGCGCACTCCGCCAACATCAAGGAGCGGCGCGACTGCTCGACCGCGCTGTTCGACCCGCGGGGCCGCATGGTCATGCAGGCCGAGCACATCCCGGTCCACCTCGGCGCGATGCCCGCCGCCGTCGCCGCCGTGCTCGACGGCCCCCACGAGCCGGGCCGCTCGTGGATCCTCAACGACCCGTTCGCGGGCGGCACGCACCTTCCCGACATCACCGTCGTCACGCCGGTGTTCGCGCGGTCCGGCGCGGCTGCGCTGCTGGGGTTCGCCGCCAGCCGCGCCCACCACGCCGACGTCGGCGCGCGCGTGCCGGGGTCGATGCCCGCCGACTCGACGACGCTCGAGGAGGAGGGCGTGGTGATCGCGCCGCAGGTGCTGACGCACGCGCTCGTGGAGCACCTCGCCGCGCGGATGCGCCAGCCCGCGCAGCGCCGCGCCGACCTGCGCGCCCAGGTCGCCGCCAACGCCACGGGCGCGCGACGCCTGACCGAGCTGGCCGAGCGGATCGGCACGGACGGGCTGCAGCGCGCGACGGCCGCGGTGCTCGACTACGCGGAGCGGCGCACCCGCGCGCAGCTGGCGGCGATGGACGACGGCGTCCGCGAGGCGGTCGACGTGCTCGAGGCGCCCGAGGGCGACCTCGAGCTGCGGCTGCGCGCCGAGGTCCGCGGCGACGAGCTCGTCCTCGACTTCGCCGGCAGCGCCGCGCAGCACGGCGGCAACCTCAACTGCCCGCTCGCGGTGACGCGCTCGGCCTGCCTCTTCGCGTTGCGGGTGCTCACCGACCCGGACATCCCGCCGAGCGCGGGCGCCGAGCGGCCGCTGCACGTCCGCGTGCCGGACGGCTCGCTGCTCAACGCCCGCGCGCCCGCGGCGGTCGCCGGCGGGAACGTGGAGACGAGCTCGCGGGTCGCCGACCTCGTCCTGCGCGCGTTCGGCCGGGCGCTCGGCCAGGGGACGATGAACAACCTGACGCTCGGCAACGCCCGCTTCGCCTACTACGAGACGCTCGGCGGCGGCCAGGGGGCCTGCGCCGACGCCGACGGGCCGACGGGCGTCCACGTGGCGATGAGCAACACGCTCAACACGCCGGTCGAGGCGCTCGAGCTCGAGTTCCCGCTGCGGGTGACCGAGTACGCCGTGCGGCGCGGCTCCGGCGGCGCCGGCGCCCACCGCGGCGGCGACGGCGTCGTCCGCGAGGTCGAGGCGCTCGAGGAGATGACGTACTCGCTGATCACCGAGCGGCGCCGCCACGCGCCCGCGGGTGCCGCGGGCGGCGAGGACGGCGAGCGCGGGCGCAACCTGCTCGACGGGACGGAGCTCGACAGCAAGGCCACCGGGACGCTGCGGGCCGGCCAGCGGCTGCGGATCGAGACGCCGGGCGGCGGCGGCCACGGTCCGCCCCCGGACGCTACCCGTGGGTGACGGTGACCTTGGCGTCGTAGAAGGACAGGTGGCCGGTGATGTCGTCGCGGCCCTCGATCGGCTCCTCGTACGTCCACGCCACGTCCTGCACGCCCGGGCCGTTGAAGTAGGTGGCCTCGCCCTTGAACGGGCAGTGCGACGTCGTGTTCGACGGCGTGAGCAGCTCCATGTCGACGTCCTCGCGCGGGATGTACAGCCGCGGCGGCAGGCCGTTCTCGCGCAGCTCGACGGCACGGTCGGTGTCGGCGAGGACCTCACCTCCCAGCTCGACGCGGACGTGGCTCTCGGAGACGGAGGTCTCGATGCGGTGCGGGAGGCGCTGTGTGATGCGGTCGGTGATGCCCATGCCACCGTCCTGCCCGCCGGCCCCGCGAACCTAAAGGTGCCTGGCACCTTTAGGTTGGGGGGCGTGGAGGTCGGCTTCGCCGGATTGGGGATCATGGGCTCGCGCATGGCGGCGAACCTGCGCGCCGCGGGCCATGACGTCACGGTGTGGAACCGCACGCGGGCCAAGGCCGACGCGTTCGGCGGCCCCGTCGCGGACTCGCCGCGGGAGCTCGCCGCGTCCTGCGACGTGCTCATCACGATGCTCGTCGACGGCCCGCAGGTCGAGGAGGTCACCGGCGGCGCCGCCCCCGGCGCGCGCGAGGGCGCGCTCTTCGTCGACATGTCGACGATCTCGCCGCGGACCGCCCGCGCCGTCGGACAGGCGCTCGGCGAGCGCGGCGTGCGCTTCGTCGACGCGCCGGTCACCGGATCCTCCCCGAAGGCCGAGGCGGGAACGCTGACGATCATGGCCGGCGGCGACGCTGAGGACGTCGAGCGTGCCCGTCCCCTGCTCGAGGTCATGGGCGAGCTGGTCCTGCACGTCGGCGAGCTCGGGCAGGGCCAGATGCTCAAGCTCGTCAACAACGCCGTCGCCGCCGCCAACGCGGTCACGCTCGGCCAGGCGCTGCTGGTCGCCAGCCGTACCGGCGTCGATCTGGACGCCCTCGAGCGCGTCATGGCGGCCGGCTCGGGCGGCTCGGCGATGCTCGAGCTCAAGGCCGGGCCGATGCGCCGCCACGACTTCTCCGCGCTGTTCAAGCTCGAGCACATGCTCAAGGACGTCCGGCACTGCCTCGAGGAGAGCCTCGCCGCCGGCGTGCCCTTCCCGGCCGCGGCGGCCGCCCGCGAGGTCCTCGCGGGCGGGATGGGGCGCGGGCGCGCCGACGACGACTTCGCCGCGCTCATCGAGGTCCTCGAGGACGCCGCCGGACACCGGTTGTAGGCCGGCGGCGCCAAATCCCGCAATTTGCTGATGCCTTTGGAAAATCCCGCGTTCTGTGCTTGGATCACGGGCAGTCCCGCCGCCTGTCCCTGACAGTGGGGTTGCGGGACCTTCTCTGATGTAACCGAAGCTAGGCCTGACTCTTTTATGCCGATTGCGTTCAAGGAGTGGGCGGTCACCGTCCGCGCCCTCGCCGAAGGGGAGCAGCTCGTCACGCTCCGCAAGGGCGGGGTCCGTGAGACGGACAAGCACTTCAAGCTCGAGCACGACCGCTTCTTCCTGTATCCGACGTTCGACCACCAGCGGAACGACCTGGTCCGCGAGTCCCACCAGTCCGAGCTCGGACGTGCCCTCGAGGAGGGCGTCTGGGCCGACGGCGAGCCGCCCGCCGAGGCGCTGCTGCAGGACGGCGGGATCGCTCAGCCCGACCGGGTGCGGATCCGCGCCTGGGCGGAGGTCGCCGCTCACGTCTGCATCACCGACCCGCGGATCGTCGACGCGCTGTCGCCCTACTACGTGTGGACGACCGACTACGCCGAGAAGCGGCTGGCCTGGAAGCGCCGTCATCCGCTGAACGTCCTGCTCCTGCGCACCTACCGCATCCCGCGGCCGGTCACCGTCAAGGTCAAGGACGAGT
>JAUJME010000158.1 GCA_030447005.1 Solirubrobacteraceae bacterium
ACCGTGCCTTCTTCGCCCTGCCGGAGTCCATCGCGACCTCCGACGGCAAGCCGACGAACGCCATCTTCGGCTTCGCGTCGATGCTGGTGAAGATCCTCACCGACTACGGCGCTGTCCCCACGGTCGTCGTCTGGGACGCCGGGCTCTCCGGCCGCAAGGAGATCTCCGCCGACTACAAGGCGCAGCGCTCGAGCCGTCCGGACCTGCTCAAGGAGCAGTGGCCCCATCTCGCCCCGCTGGTCGACGCCTTCGGTTACACGAACATCTCCGTCGAGGGTTACGAGGCCGACGACGTGATCGCCACCCTGGCCGCCCAGGCCAAGGAGCGCGGGGTACCCGTCATGGTGGTGACCGGCGACCGCGACGCCTACCAGCTCGTCGGCGGCGGCGTGCGGATCATGTCCACCTCGCGCGGGGTGACCGACACGAAGGTCTATGACCGCCAGGCGGTCCTCGACCGCTACGGGATCGCGCCTGAGCTCATCCCCGACTTCATCGGGCTCAAGGGCGACACCTCCGACAACATCCCGGGCGTCCCGGGGATCGGCGACAAGACGGCCAGCGACCTGCTCCAGCGCTTCGGCACGCTCGAGGAGGTCCTCGCGCACGTCGACGACATCTCCGGCGCCAAGCGCAAGGAGAACCTCACCAACCACGCCGAGGACGCGCGGCTCTCCAAGCGCCTGGCGACCATGGTCTTCGACGTCCCGGTCGAGCTCGACCTCGTCGCCGAGTCCGCGCGCGAGCCCGATCGCTCGCGGCTGCGCGAGGAGTTCCGCCGCTGGGAGCTGCGCGACCCGCTGCGCCGCCTCGAGGAGGCGCTCGCGGTCGCCGAGCAGGAGGCGATACCGCGCCCGGAGGCGGTCGAGGCCCGGACCGTGCCGGTCCGCGAGGCCTCGGCGGCCGATGTCGCCCGCCTGGAGGGGGAGGTCGCGCTCGTCGTGCGCGCGCCCGAGATCCCCGAGGGCGAGCTCCTGCCGGTCGACGAGCGGTGGCGCTTCGGCGCCTACGCCGGCGGAGCGGAGGCGCTGGCGGGGGTCGTCGACGACCCCGCCGAGCTCGTCGAGGCGCTCGCCGGGCGGCCGATCGTCGCCCACGACGCCAAGGCGCTCGGCCGCGTCCCCGACACGCTCGCCCACGACACCGAGGTCGCGGCCTACCTGCTCGACCCCGCGCGGCGCGGCTATCCCCTCGACGAGCTCTGTGAGGAGCGGGGCCTGGCCGTCGACGCCGACGGCCCCCACGCCGCCGGCGCGGTGCTCGCGCTCGAGCTCGCCCAGCTCCAGCGCGAGCAGATCCGCGAGCGCGGGCTCGAGGACCTGCTCTCCCAGATCGAGCTGCCGCTCGTGCGCGTCCTGCGCTTCATGGAGCTCGCGGGGATCAAGCTCGACACGGAGCGGCTCGGGCGCGCGCGCGACCGCATCAACGCCGACGCCGCTCGGCTCGAGCGCGAGATCTGGGAGCTGGCGGGGGAGGAGTTCGTGATCGGCTCCCCGCAGCAGCTCGGCCACGTCCTGTTCGAGAAGCTCGGGCTCTCCAAGAAGCGCCGCGGCAAGACCGGCTTCTCCACCGACGCCCGCGTGCTCCAGGCGATCCGCGACGAGCACGAGATCATCCCGAAGATCGAGCGCTTCCGGGAGCTCTCGAAGCTGGCGCAGACCTACCTCGAGGCGCTGCCGAACTGGCTCGGGCCCGACGGCCGGCTGCACACGACCTTCCAGCAGACGGCGACCGCCACCGGCCGGCTCTCCTCGATCGACCCCAACCTCCAGAACATCCCGATCCGCACGGAGACGGGCCGCGAGATCCGCGCCTGCTTCGTCGCCGAGGAGGGCCATCGGCTCCTGAGCGTGGACTACTCCCAGGTCGAGCTGCGGGTGCTCGCCCACATCGCCGGCGAGGACGTCCTCAAGGACATCTTCCGGCGCGGGGAGGACGTCCACACGGAGACCGCGAGCGCCGTCTTCGACCTGCCGCCCGAGCAGCTCGACACGGGGATGCGCTCGAAGGCCAAGATGGTCAACTACGGGATCGTCTACGGCCTCTCGGCGTTCGGGCTGGCCGACCGGCTGCGCATCCCGCAGGAGGAGGCGCAGGAGTTCATCGACCGCTACCTCGAGCGCTTCCCCGCCGTCCGCCGCTTCATGGACGACGCCGTCGCGCAGGCCACCGAGCACGGCTACGTCTCGACGCTGTTCGGCCGCCGGCGGATGATCCCCGAGATCCGCGCGCGCCAGTGGAGCCTGCGCAAGCTCGGCGAGCGCCTCGCGGTCAACACGATCATCCAGGGGACCGCGGCCGACATCATCAAGGTCGCGATGGTCCGCTGCCACGACGCGCTCGCCGAGGCGGGGCTCGAGACCCGGCTGATCCTCCAGATCCACGACGAGCTGCTCTTCGAGGGGCCACCGGCGGAGATGGACCGCGCGCGCGAGATCGTGTGCGCGCAGATGGTCGGCGCGGCCGAGATGGATCCACCGCTGGCGGTCGACGCGGGCGTCGGCCCGAACTGGCTCGACGCCAAGTGAGGGCGTGATGGACCGCGGCGCCGCCGTGATGCTGACCGCGGTGGTCGGCGGGCTGATCGCGCTTCAGGCGCCGATCAACTCCGGCCTCGGGCGCTCCGTCGGCACCTTCCAGGCCGCGTTCGTCTCCTTCGCGCTCGGCACGGTCGCGCTGGCGCTGATCGCCGCGCTCGCGCGCGGCGGGTTCGGCTCGATCGTCCCCGGCGTCAAGGGGCTCGCGCCCCAGTACCTCGCCGGGGGGATCCTGGGCGCGATCTACGTGACCTGCGTGCTGGTGACGGTCCGGTCGCTGGGCGCGGGAGGGGTGACCGCGGCGACCATCACGGGCCAGCTGGCGATGTCGGTGGCGCTCGACCACTTCGGCTGGCTCGGCGTGGAGCGCGACCCGGTGACGCTCGACAAGGTGATCGGCCTGGCCCTGCTGGCCGGCGGCACCTACCTGCTCGTCCGGGATTGACGGCCGCGTTACGATGCGCACAAGGTCACCGGAGGGAGGTCTCCCATGCGCATCTTCTCCACGCTGAGCGCCGCGTTCTGGACGCTGGTGCTCGGCATCATCGCGATGTTCGCCTTCTTCGTGGCGCTCGGCGCCGTCAAGCCCGACGAGGTGACGGGCGTGACGTTCGCGGTCGGCGGACTGCTGGTCCTGTGGCTCGCCCACGCGACCTGGGTCACCCGCCGGCGCGGGAGCGACCGCGACATGGAGAGCGCCCGCGCGCGTGAGCGGCGCGGCTTCTAGCCGTCCCGCGACAGAGACTCCGCAACCTCCGGCTCCCCGAGCTGTTGTACGGGCATGGGAGCACTTGGCAGCGGGCCTTGTCTGTCCGTCCTGGCGTGGGACACCGAGCTGGCGGCCGGCCTCGACGGGCCGCGCCGCGAGCAGGCGACGCGCCTCTCGATGACGGCCGCGCGCGAGGTCCGCACGGGTCCGTGGTCGCCTGAGCGGCTCGTCAGCGCGGCCGGCACCGCCCTCACCGACGGCTACGGCCTGCTGGTGCTCGAGGGCATGGCCGCGCGCACCGTCGACTGCGACGGCCGCACCGCCGCGGAGCTGCTCGGCCCGGGCGACCTCCTCCAGCCGCAGCAGTGCGGCCGCCCGCACGAGACGATCGACGTCGGCGTGCACTGGAGCGTCCTCGCCGACCTCCGCGTCGCCCTGCTCGACCGCAGCTTCGCCATGCGCCTCGCGCCCTACCCGGAGGTCTCCGTCGCGCTGGCCAGCCGCGCGATGCAGCGGGCGCGCGACCTGGCCGTCCGGCTCTCCATCGCCCAGTTCTCGCGCGTCGACGACCGCCTCACCCTCCTGCTCTGGCATCTGGCCGAGCGCTGGGGGAAGGTCCACGCCGACGGCGTGCTGGTCCGCCTGCCGCTCACGCACGAGATGCTCTCGCAGCTCATCGCCGTCCGCCGGCCGTCGGTCACCGTCGGCCTCGGCGAGCTGCGCCGGCGCGGCGAGATCGTGCCGGTCGAGGGCGGCTGGCTCCTGCGCGGCGAGCCCACGGCCGGGATCGGCTCGGGCTCCGTGCGCATGCTCGCGGCGAGCTAGACGCCCGCGCCCGAGAGTCCGTCCGCGATCGCCAGGAGCAGATCCTCCGCATCGAAGGGATGGGAGAGGATCGTCACGCCCGGCGGCGCCTGCACGGCGCCCGGCTCGTAGGGCGAGAGCAACACGAGCGGCAGGGCCGGGTCGACGGCGCGGAGGCGCTCCGCCAGCGCGGCGCCAGAGAGCCCAGGGGGGAACGCCGGCGCGACCACGATGTCGGGGCGGGGATCGGCCGCCACATACACGGCAAGAGTCTGGCCGGCGTCGGTGACCGGGACGACCTCGTACCCGGCGGCGGCAATGATGCGCATCATCGAGGATCGCGACTCGGGGTCGGGATCGACGAGCAGGATGCGCCCCACGCCGGGACGCCGCATGGGCCGCTCCGGCGGCGCCGGCGCTGGTACCTCCTGCCGATCGCGGGCGCCGGCGATCGATCCGGGCGACGACCGGGACGGCGGCGGTGCCGGTGAGTGAGCGGGCGTCGGCGTCCGCTCGGGCGGGTCAAGCCCACCCTCCGGCGGAACCGTGCCCGGGTCGGCGGCGGGGAACTCGGGTCTGGGCTCGCGCTGCGGGTCGCGCTCCTGCGTCGCCGAGGAG
>JAUJME010000159.1 GCA_030447005.1 Solirubrobacteraceae bacterium
CATGGAGCCGGCCGAGATCGAGTCGACGATCGTCGAGCTCGAGGAGGAGATGCTCACGGCGGCCGAGGAGCTGCGCTTCGAGTACGCGGCCAAGCTGCGCGACGAGATCCGCGAGCTCAAGCGCGAGCTCGACGAGGCGGCGGCGTGACGTCGCCCGGAGGTCGCCGCTTGCGGTGACCGGCGGGCGAAACGCCTATCTCTTCGCCTACGGGTCGCTGGCCGTGGGCGCGGGCGGGGTGGTGCGGCGGCTCGCCGGCGCGCGGCGGGCGCTGGGCGTGGCGATGGACAACGCGGTCGACGTACCCGGCTACAAGTACTACCGGGACCCGGCGGACGGATCGCGGCCCGCGGTGCTCGTCGCGTTCCTCGACCTGCTGGCCGGCGACGGCGAGGTCAACGGCGTGTGCCGGCCGGTGGGGCCGGGCGGGTGGGCGGCGCTCGACGCGCGGGAGCGCAACTACGAGCGCGTCGACGTGACGGACGCGGTGGCCGACCCGCCCGGCCGCGTGTGGGCCTACCGCGGCTCGGCCGCGGGCCGCGAGCGCTTCGCACGCGGCGTGTCCGAGGGCCGGGTCGTCGTCGCTCGCGCCTACTTCCAGGCGGTGGAGGCGGGGTTCTCGGCGCTGGGGGCCGCCGAGTTCCGCGCGTACCGCGAGACGACCTCGCTCGGCGGCGTCCCCGTCCGCGACCTCGAGCGGATCGACCTTCCGGCGGCTATCTCGTCAGCAGCCGGCTGAGCTTCGCGGTCTCGGCGCGGACGTCCGCGTGCACGAGGACGTGCGCGCGGCCGGCGCGGCCCATCGCGGCGCGCTCCGCCGGCGGGAGCGCGAGCAGCTCGGCCAGGCCGCGGGCCAGCGCGGCGGGATCGCCGGGGGCGACGAGCCGGCCGAACGCCGGGCGGACGATCTCCGGCAGCCCGACCTCGTCGCTGGCCACCACCGGCACCTCCATGGCCAGCGCCTCCTTGACCACCACGGGCATCGAGTCGCGGTCGCCGCCGGCGGCGACCACGCACGGCATGGCGAGCACCGCCGCCTCCTCGAGCAGCACGCGCACCGCCGCGGGCGCGAGCGCGCCCGGAAGGGACACCACCCCGGCGACATCGAGGCGAGCCGGCTCCGCCTCGAGCCGAGGGCGCTCGGGCCCCTCGCCGGCGATCACGACGCGCTCGACGCGCCCGGCGAGGGCCGGCTCGGCGAGCGCGCGGATGAGGTGGAGGAACCCCTTCTTCTCGACCAGGCGGCCGACCGCCACGATCGTCGCCCCGCCCGGGTGCGGCGTGCGCCGGCGGAAGCGGTCCGGGTCGACGCCCATCACGACCACCTCGACCCTCCGCCCGGCGATCGCGCGCAGGTCGCGGGCGGTGTACTCGCAGCCCGTGGTGACGAGCGCGGCGGCCCGCAGCTTCTCGGCGAGGTTGCGGCGGTCGGCGTAGATCTCGACCGCGTGGGCGGTCAGCGACCAGGGCCGGCCGGTGATGCGGCTCGCGCGCAGGGCGCAGAGCGCCCCCTCGAGGGCGAAGTGGGCGTGGACGCGGGCGCCTGGTCGGCGCTCGAGCTCGGCGATCGCCGGCGCCAGCACGCGCAGCGGCAGCACCCGCTCCTCGCGCCGCCAGCGCCGCCGGGCGAGGAGGTCGCGGGCGCAGCCGAGCGGGTGGCGGGCGGTGAGCCGCATCAGGGCGCGAACTCGCGAGCGGGTCGTCGCCTCGAAGAGGTACCGGACCGGGAGCCCGCCGTCCTCGGCCGCCGGCTCCGCCGGCCGCGCGAGGGCCAGCACCCCGACCGGATGCCCCAGCGACGCCAGCTCCCGCGCCTCGGCCGCGACGAAGGTCTCGGAGAGGACGGGGAACTGGTCGCACCAGACCTGCAGGGGCGGGGGCGGCCCGGCTACGGTGCCCGCCCGTGGACGTCGACGCGCTGCTGGACTGGTACCGCTCCGCGGCCCGCCCGCTCCCCTGGCGCGCGACGCGCGACCCGTACGCGCTCCTCGTCGCCGAGGTCATGCTCCAGCAGACCCAGGCGGCCCGCGTCGTCCCCTACTACGAGCGCTTCCTCGCTCGCTTCCCCGACCCGCCGGCGCTCGCCCGGGCGCCGGCCGGCGAGGTCCTCGCCGCCTGGAGCGGCCTGGGCTACAACCGCCGCGCGCTGGCGCTCCAGCGGGCGGCGGCCCGCGTCGCCGAGCACGGTTGGCCGGCGAGCGCCGGAGGGCTGCGCGCGCTGCCCGGGGTCGGGCCCTACACCGCCGCCGCGGTCGCCTCCTTCGCCTGGGACGAGCCCGTGGCGGCGGTCGACACGAACGTCCGGCGGGTGATCGGCCGCTTCGACGGAGAGGAGCGCGGCCCGGCGGCGCTCGCCGCGCGGGCCGCCGAGCTGCTCGGCGACCGACCGGCCGCCGTCTTCAACCAGGCGACGATGGAGCTCGGCGCCACCGTCTGCGTCCCGCGGCGGCCGCGCTGCGGCGCGTGCCCGGTCCGCGCCGGCTGCCGCTGGACGGGAGAGGACGCGCCGCCGCGCGCCCGCCCCGCCGCCGCGGTCGCCCGGACCCGGTTCGAGGAGACGGACCGCTGGCTGCGCGGGCGGGTGGTTGCCGCGCTGGTGGCGGGCGCCGACCTGCCGGCCGGGATCGAGCCCGAGCGGCTCGAGCGGGCCCTGCGGGGGCTCGAGCGCGACGGCCTGATCGCGCGCGACGGCGCGGGCGCGCCGACCCTCCCCTAGCACCGCCGTCATCGCCGGAACGCTATGCCATATCCTGCTCGCGCTCTGAAAAGTGATCGGGAGATGAACGTGGCCCTGGACCGTCAGTCAATCGAGAAGCGAGACTTTCCCATCGGCCGGCGGGGGTACGAGCCCGACGCCGTCGATGAGCACCTCGCGATGCTGGCTGACGAGGTCGATGCGCTGCGCCGCTCCGCCTCCCGCTCGACTCGCACCGACTCGCTGGCCTCGGCCGCATCGGAGCAGGTCCGGCTGATCGTCGAGGCCGCGGAGCAGAGCGCGGCCGACATCGAGCGCGAGGCCGAGCTCGAGGCCCGCCAGATCCGCCAGGACGCCCGCGAGGCCGCGGAGTCCGCCCGCTCGGAGGCCGGCCAGCAGGCGCGCGAGCACGTCGAGCGGGTCTCCCAGGCCACCGCCACCATGCTCCAGCGCGCCGACGCGCTCGAGGCGGAGTTCCAGACCATGCTCGACTCGGTCCGCTCGAGCGCGGGCCGGCTGAGCACGGAGCTCCAGGCGCTCCAGATCACCGTCGGCGAGCTCCGGGGCTCCGGCGCGGCGGCCCGCCTGGCGCCCGCGACGGACTTCCAGCCCGAGCCCGAGCCCGAGCCCGAGCCCGCTCCCGAGCCGGCACCGGCCCCGGAGCCCGAGCCCGAGCCGGCCCCCAGCGCCCAGGGCTCCGACGGCGACGAGGAGGGCGCGCGCCTGATCGCCCTCAACATGGCGCTCAACGGCACCCCGCGCGAGGAGACGGAGCGCTACCTGGCCGACAACTTCGACCTCGACGACACGGAGTCCCTGCTCGACGACGTGTACGCCCGCGCCGGGCAGTGACGCAGGCGCCGCCCGAGCTGGCCGCGCTCCGCGGCCGGCTCGCGGAGATCGCCGACCTGCAATCCGTCGCCCGGCTGCTGAGCTGGGACCAGAACGTGCTGATGCCGCCCGCCGGGGCGGCGTCGCGGGCGGATCGCTCGGGGACGCTCGAGCGGGTCGTCCACCAGCGGCTGACCGATCCCGAGCTCTCCGGCCTGCTCGACGCGCTCGAGCCCTGGGCGGCCGGGGAGGACCCCGACTCCGACGACGCGCGGCTGGTCTGGTGGGCGCGCCGTGACCACGAGAAGGCGGTCCGGGTGCCCGCCGACCTCTCCGAGGAGCTCACCCGCGCCGCCTCGCTCGGCCAGGCGGCATGGCTCGACGCGCGCGCCCATGCCGACTTCGGCCGCTTTCGCGACGCCCTGGAGCGCCACCTCGAGCTCCGCCACCGCTACGTCGGGTGCTTCCCGGGCGCCGAGCACCCCTACGACGTGCTGCTCGACGACTTCGAGCCGGGGATGCGCACCGCGGAGGTCGTGCCGATCCTGGCCGAGCTGCGCGCCGGGCTGACGCCGATCGTCGCCACCACGGCGCTCGACGGCCAGCCCCGCAACGCCGGCGTCTTCGACGGGCCGTTCGACGTGGAGACCCAGCGGCTGGCCGTGCTCGACGTCCTCGACGGCATCGGCTTCGACCCGGCCGCCTGGCGGCTGGACGCCGCGCCGCACCCGTTCGCTTCGACCATGGGCGCGGGGGACACGCGGATCACCACCCGCTACGACGAGCACGACTTCGGGATGGCGCTCTACTCCGCGCTGCACGAGTTCGGGCACGGGCTCTACGACGCGAGCACGGACCCGTCGCTCGCGCGGACGACCCTCGACGAGCCCGCCTCGCTGGCCATCCACGAGTCCCAGAGCCGGCTGTGGGAGAACGTCGTCGGCCGCGGCCGGCCGTTCTGCGCCTGGATGCTGCCGCGCCTGCGCGCGACGCTCGGCGAGGAGGGCCTGCGGGGCATCGACGCCGACGGGCTCTTCCGCGCCGTCAACTCCGTCTCGCGCTCGCTGATCCGGGTGGAGGCCGACGAGACGACCTACAACCTCCACATCGTCATGCGCTTCGAGCTCG
>JAUJME010000160.1 GCA_030447005.1 Solirubrobacteraceae bacterium
ACGACTCCGCGCTGGGCGCCCCGATCGGCGGCGGCGGGCGCTACGACGACCTGCTGGGGCGCTTCGGGCGCGAGCTGCCGGCGGTGGGCTGGGCGCTCGACGTCGAGCGGATGCACATCGCGCTCGTCGGGGAGCGGGCGCGGTGAGCGGCCCGGCCGGGCCCGCGCTGACCATCGCGGTCCCGCGCGGCGCCCTCCTGCGCGAGACGCTCGACGCGCTCGACGGGCTCGGGATCGACACCTCTGAGGTCCGCGCCAACGACCGCAAGCTGCTCTTCGAGGACGTGGGCATCGTCACCATGCGGCCGTCCGACGTCCCCACCTACGTCGAGGCGGGCGCCGCCGACATCGGCTTCACCGGCAAGGACGTGCTCATGGAGCAGTCCGAGCGCGAGGTCTACGAGCTGCTCGACCTCGGCTACGGCCGCTGCCTGATGGTGATGGCGACCGTCGACGGCCCCGATCCGGCGCAGGAGGCGCTGCGGCGGCTGGGGAAGATGCGGATCGCGACGAAGTACCCGCGGATCGCCTCCCGCCACTTCGAGCGCACGGGCCGCCAGGCGGAGATCGTCGAGGTCAAGGGCTCGGTGGAGCTCGCGCCGCTCACCGGGCTGGTCGACGGGATCGTCGACCTGACCGCGACGGGGACCACCCTGCGCGAGAACGGGCTCGTGGTCCGCGAGGAGATCTCGGTGGCGACCGCCCGGCTGATCGCCAACCCGGTCGCCCACAAGCTCAAGGCGGCGGCGATCGACGACGTGGTGCGGCGGCTGCGTGCAGGCTGAGTGGATCGAGTGCCCGGACGGCGCGGCCGCCGAGGCGGCCGCCCGGGTCCGCGCAATGGTCCCGCCGGGCGCCTCGGTGGCGGGCGCGGTCCGCGAGATCCTCGACGCCGTGCGCGCGGGCGGCGACGGCGCGCTGCTCGAGCTCGAGCGACGCTTCGGCGGCGGGGACGCGCCGCTGCGGGTCGGCCCCGAGGAGCTCGCCGCGGCGCTCGGCGCGCTCGACCCCGCGGTCCGCGAGGGGCTCGAGATCGCGATCGCCAACGTCCGCCGGGTCGCCACCGCCGGCCGCTCGGCCGACTGCGACGTGACCCTCGCCCAGGGGCAGACCGTGCGGCTGCGCGAGATCCCCGTGGCCCGCGCCGCGATCTACGCGCCCGGCGGCCGCGCGCCGTATCCCTCCTCGGTGGTGATGGGGGCGGTGACCGCCCGCGCCGCCGGGGTGGGGGAGGTGGCCGTCGCCGCCCCGCCGCACCCGGTGATCCTCGCCGCCTGCGCCCTCTGCGGGGTCGACGAGGTCTATCGGATGGGCGGCGCGCAGGCGATCGCCGCGCTGGCCTACGGCACGGAGACCGTGCGGCGCGTCGACGTGATCGCCGGGCCGGGCAACCTCTACGTGCAGGAGGCCAAGCGGATGGTCTCCGGCGAGGTGGGGATCGACGGCTTCGCGGGCCCCAGCGACCTGGTGGTCCTCGCCTCCGAGGGCGCCGACCCGGCGCTCGTGGCGCTCGACCTCCTCGCCCAGGGCGAGCACGGCGACGACACGCTCGTCGCGGCGGTGGCGGCCGACGACGGCTTCCTCGACGACCTGGCGGTGGAGATCGGCGCTCGCTTGCGCGACCGCCCGTCCGTGGCGCAGGCGCGCTGCGCGCTCGTGCACGCCGCGTCGCTCGAGGCGGGCCTCGAGTTCTGCGAGGCGCTCGCCCCGGAGCACCTCGAGCTGGTGGGCGCGGAGGCCGAGGCGCTCGCCCCGCGCGTGCGCAGCGCCGGCTGCCTGTTCGTCGGCGCGGCCGGCGCCACCGCGTTCGGCGACTACGTCGCGGGTTCGAACCACACGCTGCCGACCGGCGGGGCCGCCCGCTTCGCCTCCGGCCTCTCCGTCCGCCACTTCATGCGCCGGATGAGCGAGGTCCGCGTGACCCCGGCCGCCGCCGCCGCGCTGGCACCCCACGGCGCCGCGGTGGCCCGCGCCGAGGGCTTCGAGGTCCACGCCGAGTCGATGGAGGCCCGCGGGCCGATGCGTCAGACTCCCGCGCCGTGAGCGACCGGACCGCCAGCCTGACCCGGACGACGGGGGAGACCGACGTCGCGCTGCGCCTCGGCCTGGGCGGGACGGGCGCGGGGACGCGCACCACCGGCGTCGGCTTCCTCGACCACATGCTCGACCTGCTCGCCCGCCACGGCCGGCTCGACCTCGAGGTCTCCGTCACCGGCGACCTCCAGACGGGCGCCCACCACACGGTCGAGGACACGGGGATCGTCCTCGGGCAGGCGCTCGACGCCGCGCTGGGCGACCGCCGGGGGATCCGGCGCTACGGCCACGCGGTGATCCCGATGGACGAGGCCCGCGCGGCGTGCGCACTCGACGTCTCCGGGCGCCCGTACTGCGCGTTCGGCGGCCTGCCGCTGCCGCCGGGCGACATCGCCGGCTTCGAGCACGAGGCCGCCGAGGAGTTCTTCCGCGCCGTCGCGAGCGCCGCCCGACTGACGCTCCACCTCGACCTCCAGGCCGGCACCAACACCCACCACATGATCGAGGCGTGCTTCAAGGCGTTCGCGCGGGCCCTGCGCGCCGCGGTGGCGATCGATCCGGAGGAGACCGGCGTGCCCTCCACCAAGGGGACGCTGACCTCGTGATCGCCGTCGTCGACTACGGGATGGGCAACCGCCGCAGCGTCGAGAAGGCGCTCGAGCACGTGGGCGCGCGGGCGGTCATCACCGCCGACCACGACGAGATCCGTCGCGCGGACGGCATCGTGCTGCCGGGCGTCGGCGCGTTTCCGCGCGCCATGCGCAACCTGCGCGAGCTCGGGCTCGAGGGGCTGCTGCGCGAGCGGGCCGCCGCGCGGGTGCCGATCCTCGGCGTCTGCCTCGGGATGCAGCTGCTCTTCGACTCCTCGACCGAGCACGAGGGCGCGACGGGGCTCGGGCTGCTGGCGGGCGACGTCACGACGCTGAACTCAAACGGCCACAAGCTGCCGCACATCGGGTGGAACCTGGTGGCACTCGAGCGGCCGGCGCGGATCACCGCCGGCCTCGGCGAGGCGGCGGCCTTCTACCACGTGCACTCCTACGCCTGCCGGCCCGCCGACCCCGGCGACGTGGTCGGCGTCAGCGAGTACGGCGAGCGCTTCGCGTCGATCGTCGAGCGCGGCAACGTGGCGGGCGCCCAGTTCCACCCCGAGAAGTCCTCGCGCGACGGCCTCGCGCTGCTGGCCAACTGGGTCGCGGCCGCGTGATCCTCTATCCCGCCATCGACATCCTCGGGGGCAAGGCGGTCCGCCTCGTCGAGGGTAACTTCGACGACGAGACGGTCTACCACGACGACCCCCTCGACGCCGCGAGGTCGTGGGTGGCGGCCGGCGCGCGCTACCTCCACGTCGTCGACCTCGACGGGGCCAAGCGGGGCGAGCCGGCGAGTCTCGACCACCTCGAGCGGATCTGCCGCGAGTCCGGCGTGCCGGTGCAGTACGGCGGCGGCCTGCGGACGCTGCCGGCCGTCCGCGAGGCTCTCCGCGCCGGGGCCGAGCGGGTCATCGTCGGGACGGCGGCGTTCCGCGACGTCGACTTCCTCGACGACGTGGTCGCCTCGTTCGGCGAGCGGGTGATGGTCGCGGTCGACGTCCGCGGCGGCCACATCTCCACCGCGGGCTGGACGCAGACCACGCAGATGAACGCCGAGGACGCGATCCGGCGGCTGACCGCCCGCGGGGTGCGCTCCTTCGTCTACACGAACGTCGACCGCGACGGCAAGCTCGAGGGCCCGGACCTCGAGGACGTCCGCCGGGTGGCGCAGGCCGTGCGCGGGCGCTTCATCTACTCGGGCGGGATCGGCAAGGTCGAGGACCTGTCCGCCCTGGCCGCGCTGCGCCAGGTCAACCTGCGCGGCGTGATCGTCGGCAAGGCGCTCTACGAGGGCCGCTTCACCGTCGCCGAGGCCCACACGGCCCTCGGGGCGTAGTGCACTACCAGCGGGTCATCCCCTGCATGGACGTCGACGCGGGGCGGGTGGTCAAGGGCACGCGCTTCCTCGACATCCGCGACGCGGGCGACCCGGTCGAGCTGGCGGCGTTCTACGACGCCGCGGGCGCCGACGAGCTCGTCTTCCTCGACATCACCGCGACGAGCGACAAGCGGGCGACGGTGGTCGAGCTGGCGCGGCGGGCGGCCGACGAGGTCTTCGTCCCCTTCACGATCGGCGGCGGGATCGCCTCGGTCGAGGACGCCCAGGCGGTGCTCGACGCGGGCGCCGACAAGGTCTCGGTCAACTCCGCGGCCGTGGCGCGGCCGGAGCTGCTCGGGGAGATGGCCGACGTCTTCGGCGCCCAGTGCGTCGTGCTGGCGATCGACGCCAAGCGGCGGCAGACCGGTGGTTGGGAGGTCTTCGTCGCCGGCGGGAGGACCCCCACCGGGCTCGATGCGGTCGAGTGGGCGCGGGAGGGCGTCGCGCGCGGGGCGGGGGAGATCCTGCTCACCTCGATGGACCGCGACGGGACCCAGGACGGCTACGACCTCGAGCTGCTGCGGGCGATCGCTTCCGCGGTCGAGGTGCCGGTGATCGCCTCGGGCGGCGCCGGGGAGCCCGAGCACCTCGTCGCGGGGCTGAAGGCGGGCGCCGACGCGGTGCTCTG
>JAUJME010000161.1 GCA_030447005.1 Solirubrobacteraceae bacterium
GCCGACGCGATCCACGAGAGCATCGCGGCGGTCGACCTCGCCGGCGGCCTCGCCCGCCAGGACTCAGAGCTCGGCGCCGACGCCCTGTGGGGCGCCGCGTGCCTGATCGAGACGGAGGGCCGCTTCGCGCGCGAGGTGTTCGCGGCGTGGGAGGCGGGGCGCAGCTCCCTGCGCGCGCCGCTGCGGGCCGCCGCGGCGAGCGCGAGCGCGAGCGCCTAGCGCTGCTCGGCCGCGCTCGGCGCGTCGAACCCGACGGCGCGGTGAGTGCCGTCGCAGAACGGGCGGATGCGGGACTTGCCGCAGCGGCAGAGGGCGATCGTCTCGCGGTCGACCTCGATCTCCGTGCCGTCCTGATCGATCATCCGGAACGGCCCGCGCACGAGCAGCGGCCCGTCGCGGTACGGGGTGATGACGGCTTCTTCCACGGCGCTCACTGTACGGGCGCGCGCGCCGGCGCGAGCACGCGGCCGGCGCGCCAGCGCTCGAGCCAGGCCATCGACGGCCACTCGAGCAGCTCCGTGCACGCGGCTCCCGGATCGCCCGGGATGAGGATGGCGCGGGCGCAGGCGTAGAGGCCGAGCGGGACGCGTGGGAGCCAGTCGCGGACGGTCATCGGTCCGCCTTCCATACCCGCAATCACGGCCTTCAGCACTCAGCGCCTGCCAGCTCACGAGAGCCCGGCGGCGCGAGCGCGGGCGGCGATCGCCTCGGCGCCCTCGCGCCACACGCCGCCGTGGCCGGTGACCACCGTGCTCGCACCCGTCGCCGCGATCCGGTCGAGCGAGGCCATCGCCGCCGTGGAGTCCGCGGTCGCGGCGCGCGCGACGAGCTGCGGGCCGGTGGCGCCCGTGTAGGGGTTGAGCGTGACGACGGCGTCCCCGGCGATGAGGATGTCGCGGTCGGGGAGATGCAGCGAGCAGTGCCCGTAGGTGTGGCCCGGCGTGAACACGGCGACGGGGCTGCCCGGGACGGGAAGCGTCTCGCCGTCGGCGTAGGTCCGCACCGCCTTGATCCCCCGGGACCAGAGCGCGCCCGACTTCGCGAACGAGGCGAAGATCTTCAGGAAGCGCGGGTAGCGCACGTAGAGCAGCGGCAGGCGCTCGAACTTGTAGCGCCAGGGATGGCGGCTGAGCGGCTCGTCGCCCGGATGGACGTAGACCGGGACGCCGAGCTCCGAGCGGGCGCGCTCGGCGAAGCCGACGTGGTCGTAGTGCGCATGGGTGAGGACGACGGCCTCGAGGTCTGAGACCGTGCGCCCGAGCGTGCTGACGGTGCTCATCAGCGACTGCCAGGACGCGGGCAGGCCGGCGTCGACCGCCGTCAGCTTCCCCTCCTCCTCGATCAGGTACCAGTTGACGAAGGAGTCCTCGATCCGGTGCACCCCCGGAGCGACGTCGAGCTCGAGCATCAGGCTGCCCTCCGCTGCGTCAGGCCCGCCATCGGCGGGCGTTGGGTCAGGTCGTCCGTACCCGCTCCGGCGCCGGGCAGCCGGCTCTCGATGCCCGCCAGCACCGCGTCGGCCATCGCGGCGAGCTCGGCGAGCGGGCGGTGCCGGTTCTGCCGGGTGCCCAGGTCGACCTCGACCATCGCGCCGAGGCCGGCCTCCCGCCAGGCGTCGACGAGCAGAGCGGCGTCGACCGCGTAGCCGCACAGCCACGGCAGCGCCTCGAGCAGCTCGCGCCGCGCGGCGATCTCGCCCGCGAGGGGCTGGCCGAAGCCGGCGAGGGCGGGCAGGTGGCGGCGCAGGAGCGGCCGCGCGAGCAGCTCGGTCACGCGGCCGCCGCCGTGGGGGCTCGTGCTCCCGTCCGGCGCCTTCAGGGGCCGGCGGTAGGTCGCCTTGGCGAACGCCGCGCCGCCGTCGCGCCCGCGGCAGGCGACGGGTCCGGCGAGGGCGCTCGCGAAGTGTGGACCGAGGTCCTCCGAGTCGGCGTCGAGGAAGCAGACCACGTCGCCGCGGAGGACGTGCAGCGCGCGCCACATGGCGTCCCCCTTGCCGTCGACGGGGCCGAGCTCGGGCCGGATCGAGGACTGGCGGACGACCTCGGCGCCGAGCCGCTGCGCGATCTCCCCCGTCCCGTCGGAGGACTCGTCGGCGACGAGGAGCTGGTCGATCACCCCCCGCTCGAGCAGCGGGAGCAGCGCCTCGAGGACCGGCGCGATCGTCGCCGCCTCGTCGCGCGCCGGCAGGCAGACGGAGATGGTGGCCTCGCGCTCGGCCGCGACGCGCTCGGGCGGGAACGCGGAGTGGTGCAGCGTGCGCAGGCTCGGCGGCACGCTACGCCGCGGCGCCGGGGCGCAGGCGCTCGTTCTCGCGGCGCAGCGCGTTGTCGGACGCGTCGAGCGCCGTGAGCCCGCGCTCGAGGCCGGCGTTGCCGGAGCGCTCGCGCGAGAGGCGCACCTCGAGCTCGCGGACGCGCTCGGCGAGGCGGCCGTCGGCGGCGTCGCGCGAGACGGCGGGGGAAGGGCGAAGCGACTGCGTGCTGGACATGAACGGCTCCGTCAGCGAATGGATTCCGGCGACCCGCTCCTTGCCCCGGCCCGGGCGCGAGAAACGCGCCGGTACCGAATCTGACGCGACCGGCGCCTGTTGGCATCCGCCTCGGGTGGGTAACTGTCGGACCATGTCCGTACTCCCGTACTCCATCATGATCGGAGCGGTCGTCCTCGCGCTCGTCACCGCCCTGGTCGGCGGGGGCAAGTACTGGATCGTGCCGGCCGTCATCTGGCCCATCATCGCCGTCTACTTCCTCTTCGACCGCCGGTTGAAGGCGCGCGAGAGCAGCGAGGAGGACGAGCTCGTGCACTCCTCGAGCGGCGGCGCCTCGGGCGCCAAGTAGCACCGCCTTGGAGCCCCGGCCCTGGGTGCGCGACTTCGCGCCCGTCGCCGCTGCCTTCGCGCTCTATCCGGTCGTCGCGCTCGCGCAGGGCGCCGACCGCACGACGGCGGTGCGCCACGCCTCCGCGATCGCCGAGGCCGAGCAGTCGCTCGGCCTCTTCGTCGAGCCGGCCGCCTACGCGTGGGCGGCCGGGATCCCCTGGTTGCTGGCCGCCGCCGGCGTGGCCTACCTGGTGCTGCACGTGCCGGTGCTGCTCGGCGTGCTCGCGTGGGTCTACCTCGCCCGTCCCGCCGCCTTCCCCCGGCTGCGCACCGCCTTCCTGGCGGCGCAGACGCTGACCCTCGCGGGGTACCTGCTCGTCCCGACCGCCCCGCCGCGCATGCTCGGCGGCCTCGGCTTCGGCGACACGCTCGCCGAGCTGTGGGGCGCGCAGGCCGCCGCGGGCGCGCACTGGCTCCAGAGCCCCTTCGCCGCGATGCCCAGCGGCCACGTGGTCTTCGCGCTGCTGGCCGGCGGCGCGCTCGCGCTGCACGCGCGACGGGTCGCCTGGCGGGTGGCCGGCGCGCTCTATCCCGGCTTCGTCGCCGCCCTCACCATCGTCACCGCCAACCACTTCTGGCTCGACGCCGCCGGCTCGGTGGCGGTGGTGGCCGTCGCCGTCCCCACCGCGCTGCTCGCCCATCGCGCGCCGCGGCGCCCGGCGCGCGCGTACGCCTCCGGCTCGGGATAGGCCCCGTCAGTCCTCGACGGCGGCCAGCCGGGCGCCCTCGACGGCCTCCTCGGCATCGGCGTCGAGGACGAAGACCTCCGTCATGTAGTCGGGATCGGTGTGGTTCGCGCTCATGAACGCGACGACGCGGCGCCCCAGCGTCTCCTCGACGGCGGCGCGCAGGTCGGCCTCCATCGTGTCCTGGAGCTGGGTGCGCAGCTGCTGGACCCAGTCGCCCTTGCCGCCAGCGACGAGGCTGCGCTCCGGCCGGGTCAGGCTGTCCTCGAGCAGGCATACGACCAGGTTGTCGCGGATGATGGTCCGGGCCCGCGTGGGGCCGCGGCCGAGGTGGTCCTTGACGATCGCGACGATCCGGTTCGAGATGCGCGACGCGGCCTCGCCGCGCCGGTCCGGGCTCGCGACCTCGCTCACGCCGCCTGCCTGAGCGCCTCGAGCTCTCGCATCCGGCCGAGGCGACCGAGCGCCTTGGACTCGATCTGGCGGACGCGCTCCGGGGTGATGCCGAGCCGGCGGCCGATCTCGCGCAGCGGCGTGGGGTCCGTGCCGGCCAGCCCGTAGCGCAGGCTGACCACCTCGCGCTCGCGGTCGGGCAGCTCCATGAGCGCGCGGCGCAGGGCGTCGCGCCGCAGGGAGATGTGGACCAGCTCGTCGGGCTCGGGCCCCTCGGAGGGCAGCAGGTCGCCGAACGCGGCGTCCTCGCCCTCGCCGAGCGGGCGGTCGAGCGAGGTGACCGCGCGGGCCGCGTCGCGCAGCGCGTGCAGCTCGTCGAGCGAGATCTCCGCCGCCGCCGCGACCTCCTCGTCGGTGGGCGGGCGGTCGAGCTTGACCGACAGCATGTTCTCCGCCCGCGCGACCTTGCGCTGCGAGCGCACGAGGTTGATCGGCAGCTTGATCGTCCGCGCCTTGGCGTCCATCCCGCGCTCGACGGCCTGGCGGATCCACCACGTGGCGTACGTCGAGAAGCGGTAGCCGCGGCGCCAGTCGAACTTCTCGACCGCCCGGATCAGGCCGAGGATGCCCTCCTGGATGAGGTCGAGCAGCGTCAGCTCGGAGCCCTGGT
>JAUJME010000162.1 GCA_030447005.1 Solirubrobacteraceae bacterium
GTCCCGATCTCGCGCTCGAGGTTGCGGACGCCGGCCTCGCGCGTGTAGCCCGCGATGATCTCGCGCAGCGCCCCGTCGCTGAACGAGATGCGCGACCTGGTCAGCCCGTTGCGCTCGATCTGGCGCGGGACGAGGTAGCGCCGCGCGATCTCGAGCTTCTCCTCCTCCGTGTAGCCGGCGAGCCCGATGACCTCCATCCGGTCGCGCAGCGGCCCGGGGACGGTGTCGAGCGTGTTGGCCGTCGTGATGAACATGACGTCCGAGAGGTCGAACGGGACGTCGAGGTAGTGGTCGCGGAAGGTCGCGTTCTGCTCCGGGTCGAGCACCTCGAGCATCGCGCTGGCGGGATCGCCGCGGTAGTCGGAGCCCATCTTGTCGATCTCGTCGATCATGAACAGCGGGTTGCGCGAGCCGGCGTCGCGCAGAGCGCGCACGATCGTCCCGGGCATGGCGCCGATGTAGGTGCGGCGGTGGCCGCGGATCTCGGACTCGTCGCGCACCCCGCCCGCGCTGATGCGCTCGAAGTTGCGCCCGAGCGCGCGGGCGACGGACTGGCCGAGCGAGGTCTTGCCGACCCCGGGCGGGCCGACCAGGCAGAGGATCGAGCCGCGCGCGTCGGGCTTGAGGCGGCGCACGGCGAGGAACTCGAGGATGCGGTCCTTGACGCGCTCGATGTCGTAGTGGTCGGCGTCGAGCACCTCGCGCGCGTGGGCCAGGTCGAGGTTGTCCTCGGTGGTCTGCGACCAGGGCAGCGTGGCGATCCACTCGAGGTAGGTGCGGATGATCCCGTGCTCGGCGGCCGCCTGCGGGAGGCGCTCCATGCGCGCGAGCTCGCGGTCGGCGATCGTCCGGACGGGCTCGGGCAGCCGCGCCTCGTCGAGCTGCTCGCGCAGCTCGTCGATCTCGGCCTCCTGCGGGTCGCGCTCGCCCAGCTCGTCCTGGATCGCCTTGAGCTGCTGGCGCAGGACGTACTCGCGCTGGGTCTTGTCGAGCTCGGACTGGACCCGGGACTGGATGCGCGAGCCGATCGCGACGACCTCGAGCTCGCGCGCGAGGATCTCCGACAACCGGCGCAGCCGCCGGGCGACGTCGCGCTCCTCGAGCAGCGCCTGCTTCTCCTCGGCCTTGATCCGCAGGGCGCCGGCGATCAGGTGCGAGAGGCCGCTCGGGTCCTCGAGGTTGGCGACCGCGAGCTGGAGCTCCTCGGGGAGGTAGGGGACCTCCTCGATGATGCTCGAGAACGTCTGCTGCACGTTGCGCATCAGCGCGGTGAGCTCGGGCCCCTCGCGCAGCACGTCGGGCGCCTCGCTGACGCGCGCGACGAGGTAGGGCTCCTCGGTCTCGTAGCCGTCGATCGCGATCCGCTGGCCGCCCTGGACGAGGATGCGCAGCGTCCCGTCGGGGACCTTGAGCATCCGCGCGACGACGCCGACCACGCCGACCCGGTGGAGCTGGTCGGGCCCCGGGGTCTCGTCCTCGGGGTCGCGCGAGGTGACCATCGCGAGCATCCGGTTGCCCGACAGGACGTCGTTGATGAGGCGGACGGAGCGCTCCTGGCCGACCGCCAGCGGCGTCAGGGTCTCGGGGAAGGTGACGGTGTCGCGGAGCGGCAGGACCGGCAGCGTGGCGGGGAGCGCCGCCTCGCCGCCGAGCTCGACGGGTTGCGCGCCGTTGCCGGGCGGGACCTCGACCTCGATGCTCACGGGGCGCCTTCGATGGGCACCTGGCGCGCGGTGGAGGACGGGACGACGAGCGGCAGCTCGACGATCAGGACCCCGTGCTCGTAGCGGGCGCGGGCGGCGTCGGCGTCCACGTCGGCGCCGAGGCCGACGATGCGGCGGAAGGGCCCGTGCTCGATCTCGAGCAGCTGGTAGACGCGCCCGTCGGCCTCCTCGGGGCGCCGGATGCCGGCGAGGACGAGCTCGCGCCCGCGGATCTCGAGCTCGACGTCGGCGGGGTCGATCCCCGCGAGGTCGGCCTTGACCACCGCGCGCGGCGGGTCGCCGGCGTAGAAGACGTCGACCGCGGGGGTGAAGCCGCCGCGCGAGCGCGCGCGGCCGCCCCAGCGGCGCTCGACGACGTCGCCGAAGAGCTCGTCCATCTCGCGCCGCATGCGGTCGAAGTTGGCGAAGAGCTCTCGTTCGCGCGCCATGGGGCGATACTAGATACCCAGTGCCCGGCCCCGAGCCTCAGGTCGTCGTCCTCGGCGCGGGCGTCTGCGGACTCAGCTGCGCCGTGGCGCTCGGCGAGGCGGGCTACCGCGTCGCCGTGGTGGCCGACGCGCCGCCGGAGGCGACGGTCTCCGCGGTGGCGGGCGGCCTGTGGTTCCCGTACGGCGTCGACGCGGGGGCGGTCAGCCTCGCGCGGGCGCGCGCGAGCTATGAGCGGCTCGAGGCGCTGGCGGCCGTGCCGGAGGCGGCGGTGACGATGGTCGACTACCTCCATCTCTCGGCGCGCGACCCCTGGTGGTCGGCGGCGATGCCCGGCGGCCGGGTGCGCGAGGCGCCGGGCGGCTTCGTGGCGCGGGTGCCGCTCGTGCGCAGCCCGGAGCACCTGGCGTATCTCGTGACGCGGGCGGAGGCGCACGGGGCGGCCTTCCTGCGCCGCCGGGTGGAGTCGCTCGACGCGCTCTTCTCGGTCGCCCCGGTCGCGGTCAACTGCGCCGGCCTGGGCGCGCGCGAGCTGTGCGGCGACGGCGCGCTGCGCGCCGTGCGGGGGCAGGTCGTCCACCTGCACGTGACGGCGGACGCCGGCGCGGCCGATCCGCTGCCCTGCGTCGCCGACGCCGACGGCCCCCACCCGCCGGCCTACGTCCTCCCGCGCGGCGACGTGGTGGTCGCCGGCGGCACCGCCGAGGCCTCCGAGGACCCCCGGCCCGATCCGGTGACCCGCGCGGAGATCCTCGCGCGCTGCGAGGCGCTCGTCCCGGCGCTCGCCGGCGCCCAGGTGGTCGGCGACCGCGCCGGCCTGCGCCCCGTGCGCGACGGGGGCGTGCGCCTCGAGGCCGAGCGCCGCCCCGGCGGCACGGTGATCCACGACTACGGCCACGGCGGGGCGGGCTGGACGCTCGCCTGGGGATGCGCGCTCGAGGTCGTCGAGCACGTCCGCGCGGCGGGCGTCACGTAGGCTCGGTCAGTACGTGGCCCTCCCCATAGCCATCTTCGCGATCGCGCTGGCGGTCATCGCCTCGGAGCGGGTCGACCGGACGAAGGTCGCGCTGCTGGGCGCCATCGCCGTCCTGCTCACGCAGTCGATCGACCAGGAGCGGGCGATCGAGTCGATCGACTTCAACACCATCGGCCTGCTCGCCGGGATGATGCTGATGGTCAAGATCACGGAGACGACCGGGGTCTACACCTACCTCGCGATCCGCGCCGGCCAGCTGTCGCGCGGCCGCCCGCTGGCGGTGGTCGCGTCGCTCGCCGGGACGACGGCGGTACTGTCGGCGTTCCTCGACAACCTGACCACCGTCCTGCTCATCGTCCCGATCACGTTCCTGCTCGCCGACGCGCTCGACATCGACGCGCTCCCGCTGGTGATCATCGAGGTGATCGCCTCGAACATCGGCGGCACCGCGACGCTGATCGGCGACCCGCCCAACATCCTCATCGCCGGCGCGACCGGGCTGTCGTTCGCCGCCTTCGTGGTCAACCTCGCTCCGGTCGCGGTGGTGACCTTCCTGGTGGTCACCGGCGGGCTGTACCTCTTCTACCGCCGGCGATTGCAGATCGCGCCCGACGCGCGCGACCGTGTCATGGCGCTCGACGCGGACCGCGCGATCGAGGACCGCGACGAGATGCGCCGGACCGTGCCGATCCTCGGCGCCACCATCGTCGTCTTCTTCGCCCACAAGGCGCTGCACCTCGAGCCCGCCACGGTCGCGCTCGCCGGCGCGACGCTCATGCTGCTCGTCACCAGGCAGTCGATCGAGAAGGCGCTGGCCGGCATCGAGTGGCCGACGCTCTTCTTCTTCATCGGCCTCTTCGTGATGGTCGGCGCGCTCGAGGAGCGGGGGGCGATCAAGGAGGTGGCCGACGCGGTCGCGTCGGTGACCGGCGGCAACCGAACCGCCGAGTTGCTCGGCATCACCTGGGTGGCGGCGGTCGGCTCGGCGGTGGTCGACAACATCCCGTTCACCGCGACGATGATCCCCGTGGTCGACCAGCTCCAGGGCGGTGGGGGGGACGACGCCTACTGGTGGGCGCTGGCCATCGGCGCCTGCTTCGGCGGCAACGCGACCCTCATCGCGGCGGCGGCCAACGTCGCGGCGGCGGGCATGGCCGCCCGCGCGGGGCAGCCGATCGGGTTCGTGCAGTTCCTCAAGATCGGCCTGCCGGTCACCGTGCTCTCGGTGGCGATCGGCACCGTCTACATCCTGATCCGCTACATCTGAAGCCATGAGCCCCCGCACCGTCTCCTCAGCGGTCATCGAGCGCCCGCCGCTGCTGCACGCGGGCGACGAGGTCGGGGCGGCGGTACAGCGGGTCCTCGACTCGGGGCTCGCCGCGCTCCCGGTCGTCGATGCCGACGAGCGCCTCGTCGGCATCTTCGGCGAGCGCGAGTGCATCGGAGCGATCTTCCCCGGCTACGTCAAGGAGCTGCGCTACGCGGGCTTCGTGCGCAAGG
>JAUJME010000019.1 GCA_030447005.1 Solirubrobacteraceae bacterium
GGTTGGGAGCGCCGTCGACGACGGCTTTCTCGTCCTGGGTTGCCGTGGCCATGCCCTGAACGTACCCGGTCAGGCCGCGACCGTCGCCACCCCCAGCTCCTCGGAGATCGAGACATCGACGGAGTAGTCGATCGGGACGACGATCAGCGACGGCAGGTCGAGGGTGAGCGCCTGGCGCAGGTGGCGCGTGAAGTCCTCGACCGACTCGCAGCGCCAGGCGGGCATCCCGAAGGCGTCGGCCAGCTTGACGAAGTCAGGGTTGGTGAAGTCGACGCCGAAGTGGCGGCCGAACTTCTTGTCCTGCTTCCAGACGATCGAGCCGTACTGGCGGTTCTCCCAGATCACGTTGACGATCGGGGTGCGCAGCCGGACCGCGGTCTCGAGCTCCTGGACGTTCATCAGGAAGCCGCCGTCGCCCGAGACGGTGACCACGTTGCGCCGCGGGTGCACGAGCTTGGCGGCGATCGCCGTCGGCAGCGCGATCCCCATCCCCGCCAGGCCGTTGGCGATGAACACCGTGTTGGGCTCGTGGGCGGGGAACATCCGCGCGATCCACAGCTTGTGCAGGCCGACGTCGGAGATCAGCAGGTCCTCGCGGCCGAGCGCCTGGCGGATCTCCCACAGGATGCGCGGCGGCTGGGCGGGGAAGGAGTCGTCGTCGCGGCCGGCCTCGAAGCGGCCGAGGACGATCTCGTTGAGCCGGGAGTCCTCCGTCGCGTGCGGAGCGTCGCGGCACTCCTCGGCCAGGCGGCTGAGGATGTGGTAGAGGTCGCCGACGAGGTCGACCTCGGTCATGTAGTGCTCGTCGACGTCGGGCGACGTCGTGTCGATGCAGACGATCTTCTTGTCCTTGCGCGGGTTCCAGTGCTTTGGCGCGTGCTCGACGAGGTCGTAGCCGACCGTGATGACCACGTCGGCGTCCTCGAAGCCGGCCAGCGTGTAGTCGCGCGACTGGAGTCCGACGGTGCCCATGTGGTGCTCGTCCTCGTAGTCGAGCAGCCCCTTGCCCATGAAGGTCTCCGCGACGCCGATGCCGGTCGCCCGGGCGAACTCGCGCAGCGCGGGCGACGCGCCGACGCGCGCGACGCCGTTGCCGGCAAGCACGATCGGGTTGACCGCCGAGCGGATGATCTGCACCGCCTTGAGGAGCTCGCCGGCCCCCGGCTCGGGGCTGCGGGTGCCGGTGCGCGAGGGCAGCGGCTCGGCGTCGACGGGCGCCTCCATGACGTCCTCGGGCAGCTCGATGTGGGTCGGGCCGGGCTTCTGGGCCTGGGCGACCTTGAACGCCTTGCGCACGACCTCGGGGATGATCCGCGGGTTGTTGAGCCGCGCGTTCCACTTGGTGACGGGGCGGAACAGCGAGACCACGTCGATGTACTGGTGGGACTCCTTGTGCATCCGCTCGAGGTCGCCCTGGCCCGTCAGCGCGACGAGCGGCGAGCGGTCCAGGAGGGCGTCGGCGACCGCGGTGACCAGGTTGGTCGCGCCGGGGCCGAGCGTGCCGAGGCAGACGCCGGCGCGCTGGGTGAGCCGCCCGTACATGTCGGCCATGTAGGCGCCCCCCTGCTCGTGGCGCACGGGGACGAATTCGATGGAGGAGTCCTCCAACGAACGGTTCAGATCTAAGGTCTCCTCCCCGGGGATGCCGAAGACGTGCTTGACCCCCTCGGCCTCGAGGCACTCAACGAACAGGTCTGACGCCTTGCGCTCGCTCAACCCCGCAACTCCTTCACGGTCGACGTGTCCGGCTACCGTAGTGCCCGTGCGGATGCTCCTCCGAATCCTGCTGCTCGCGACCCTAGTGGTCGGGGGCACGGCCGCGTCGGCGCACGCCGAGTCGCGCCTGACCATCCGCGGTGCCGGCTTCGGCCACGGCGTCGGGATGAGCCAGTACGGCGCCCTCGGCTTCGCCCAGAAGGGCAAGGGCTACCGAGAGATCCTCCGCCACTACTACACGGGGACGAGCATCGGCAGCGTGGAGACCGGGCGCACGGTGCGGGTCCTCATCGCCTCGCCGCGCACGGCGGCGTTCTCCAACGCGACCCGCGCGGGCAACCGCAAGGTCAACCCGCGCGCCACCTACTACGCCCGGACCCGCGGCGCCTCGGTCGACCTCGTGTCGCCCAAGGGCCGGCGCCTGGCCACCGTCCCCGCGCCCCTGCGCGTGACCTCGACCGGCCCCGTCGCCCTCAAGGGCAAGGGCGCCTACCGCGGCGCGCTCGAGATCCGCCCGGCCGGCCGCGGCGTCAACGTCATCAACGCCGTCGCGCTCGACGACTACGTGCAGGGCGTCGTCCCGCTCGAGTCGCCGTCGTCCTGGCCGATGGAGGCGCTCAAGGCGCAGGCCGTCGCCGCGCGCACCTACGCGATCACCACGACCAAGGGAGGCGCCGGCTTCGAGCACTTCCCCGACACCCGCTCGCAGGTCTACGGCGGCGTCGGCGCCGAGGTGGCCTCCACCAACGAGGCCGTCCGCCAGACCCGCGGCGAGCTGGTCACCTACGACGGCCGGCCCGTCGTCACCTTCTTCTTCTCGACCTCGGGCGGGCGCACGGAGGACGTCGAGAACACGTCGCTGGGCACGCGGCCGCTGCCGTGGCTCAAGTCGGTCGCCGACCCGCACGACGACGTCTCCCCCCGCCATCGCTGGGGGCCGGTCCGGATGAGCCTCAAGGACGCGGCGAGGAAGCTCAACGGGCTCGTCAAGGGCTCGCTCCAGGGCATCGACGTGATCAGCCGCGGCCGCTCGCCGCGGGTGGTCGCCGCCGACGTCGTCGGCTCCCAGGGCCGGGTCCGGGTCACGGGCGCGCAGCTGCGCGCGCGGCTCGGCCTGCTCGATACCTGGGCCTACTTCACCTCGGTCTCCACGGAGGCCGAGGAGGAGGAGCCCGAGAAGGAGCCCGCCGAGCCCGGGCCGCCGGCGAGCGCCAACGGCGGCGCCAGCGCGAGCGCCGCGCAGGCCCGCCGCACGGCGCTGCGCTACCTCCGCGGCGCCATCGTGCCCGCCCGGCGCGGGGGCGAGGCGACCGTCGAGCGCCAGACGCGCAGCGGCTGGGCCACGGCGGGCACCGCGCGCATCCGCCGCGACGGCGCCTACCGCTTCGGACTGTGCGCCAAGGGCGTCTACCGCGTCCGCTACGGCAGGACCACCGGGCCGCCGGTCCGGGTCCGCTAGCCCGCGTAGAGCCGCGCCAGCGACTCGGCGACGCAGACCGGCTTCTGGCCGCCCTCGTACTCGAAGGTGAGCTCGAGCTTGAGCTGGGCGCCGCCGGGGATGTCGGAGACGTCGGCGATCTTGGCCGTCATGCGGACCTTCGAGCCGACGGGCAGCGGGGCCGGGAAGCGCACCTTGTCGAGGCCGTAGTTGAGCCCGAAGGCGAAGCCCTCGAGGCTGAGGACCTGCTCGGAGAGCATGGGCGCGAGCGAGAGCGTGTAGTAGCCGTGGGCGATCGTGCCGCCGAACGGCGTCTCCTTCGCGCGCTCGGGATCGACGTGGATCCACTGGTGGTCGCCCGTCACGTCGGCGAAGTCGTTGATCGCGTCCTGGGTGACCTCGTGCCAGCCGGAAGTGCCGACGACGTCGCCCTCGGCCTTCTTGAGCTCTTCGAGTCCTGTAATCGTGCGCATGGCGATGAGTCTTACCCGACCCTTGCTCGTGGCGGATGCCCCGGCGCTGCTCTACCGCGCGTTCTTCGCGCTGCCCGACTCGATCACCGGCGCCGACGGCGCGCCGGTCAACGCCCTGCTCGGCTCGGCCAACGCGCTGCTGCAGGTCGTCGAGGAGCGCTCGCCCCGCGCGGTGGTCGTCTGCTTCGGCCAGGAGTCGGCGGGCTACCGCGTCGAGGCCTACCCGCCCTACCACGCGGCGCGCCCGCCGGCCCCCGACGGGCTCGCCGCCCAGTTCGCCGCCGCGCCCGCGCTGTACGAGGCGCTGGGGTGGATCGTGCTCGACCACCCCGACCTCGAGGCCGACGACCTGCTCGGCGCGCTGGCGCGGCGCGAGGCCGAGGCGGGCGGCGAGGCGCTCATCCTCACGGGCGACCGCGACCTCTTCCAGTGCGCCTCGGACCGCGTGACCGTCCTCATCCAGCGCACGGGCGGCAAGGGGCCGCAGGCGGTCGGGCCCGAGGAGGTCCGCGGCTGGTACGGCATCGGGCCCGAGCAGGTCCCCGACTTCATCGCCCTGCGCGGCGACCCGAGCGACGGCCTGCCGGGCGCGAAGGGCATCGGCGAGAAGACCGCCGCCGACATCCTGCGCCGGCACGGCAGCCTCGAGGCCGCCCTGGCGGGCGCCATTCGCGAGAAGCCGTCCGTGCGCCGGGCGCTGCTCGAGCAGGGGGATGAGCTGCGGATGTTCAAGGACGTCGCCACGCTGCGCGACGCGGACGTCGAGCTGCCCCCCGACACGCCGACGGACTGGGCCGGCGGGGCCCGCGCGGCGGAGGGATTGGGGCTGCGCCGCCTCGCCGAGCGGCTCACAGCGCGGGCGGGCGCCGAGAGCTGACCGAGCCGCCACGGGCGTCGGTACCGTGTCGCGGTCATGTTTCGGCCCCTCCTCCTCCTCGCCCTCCTGTTCGGGCTCCTCCCCGCCGCCGCGCACGCCCAGGGCCCGGTCCCCTCCGAGCAGCCGCTCAAGCAGGGCTGGGAGTTCCGCTTCGACCCCCGTGACCAGGGGCTGAGGGCCGGCTGGGCCCGCGGCGACCGGGCCAGCACGTGGAATCCGGTCCAGGTCCCGCACATCTTCGACCCGACCCCGACCGAGCAGGACTTCGGCGGGACGATCGGGTGGTACCGGCTGCGCTTCACGGGCCCCGCGACCCCCGCCGGCTTCTCCTGGGCCCTGCGCTTCGAGGGCGCCCGCCGCGTGGCGCGCGTGTGGCTGAACGGCCGGCAGCTGGGCTCGAACGGCAACCCGTACCAGTCCTTCACCCTCCCCGCCCGCGGGCTCAAGCCCGGGGAGCCCAACGAGCTCGTCGTGCGCGTCCACAACGTCCGCCCGGCCGGCCTGCGCGAGGGCTGGTGGAACTGGGGCGGGATCGTCCGGCCGGTCACCCTGATCCCGCGCGGGCGGATCGCCTACGAGGACCTCGGCGTGCTCTCCGACGTCGAGTGCCGCCCGACCTGCACGGCGATCGTCCGCACGGACGGCTGGATCGTCAACCGCACGAGACAGGTCGCCTCGCCGCAGGTGACCTTCCGGATGACCTCGCCCGCGGGCGAGTCGTTCGGCAAGACGGTCACCGTGCGCAACCTGCGCCCGCGCGAGCGCCGCCGGCTGTCGTTCCCGATGCGGGTGCAGGGCGCGCCCGCCCTCTGGAGCCCGCGCGCGCCCAACCTCTACCGCGCCTACGTCGAGACGCGCCTGGGGCCGGCGATCGAGCAGATCGACCAGCGCCGCATCGGCCTGCGCTACATCCGGGTCGAGAACGGCGCCCTCTACCTCAACGGCCACCGCCTTCAGATGCGCGGGGCGGCGATCCAGGAGGACATGCCGGGCCGCGGCCCGGCGCTCCACGAGGAGGACGTCGAGCGCGTCGTGCAGGACCTCAAGTCCCTCGGCGCCAACGTCACCCGCGCGCACTACCCCCTCTCCGAGCGCCTGCTCGAGCGCTTCGACGAGGAGGGGATCATGGTCTGGAGCCAGGCGCCCGTCTACCACGAGGATCTCCAGCTGCGCACGCCGGCCGGCCGGCGCAACGCCTACCGCAAGGTCCGCGGGACGGTGGTCACCGACCGCAACCACCCGTCGGTGATGACCCACTCGGTGGCCAACGAGCTCGTCATCGAGCCCGACAAGACGCCGGGGACCGCGGCGTTCCTGCGCCACGCCGCCGAGATCACCCGCGACCTCGACGACACCGTGCCGGTCTCGGTCGACCTCCTCTCCTATCCGGGCATCCCGCGCCAGGAGGCCTACGCCGCCTTCGGCCTGCTCGGCGTCAACTCCTACTACGGCTGGTACAAGGGCAAGCCGGGCCGGCGCTCGACCGCCCAGCTCTCCGACCTCGCGCCCTACCTCCAGCGGATGCGCCTGAAGTATCCCGAGCAGGCGATGATGATCACCGAGTTCGGCGCGGAGGCGACCTTCGCCGGGCCGGCGCAGGTCAAGGAGACCTTCGCCTTCCAGACGCGCTACGTGACCCGCACGCTCGACATCGTCGACCGGCTCGACTGGCTGTCGGGCGCGATCTACTGGACGGCGCGCGAGTTCTACGTCAAGCCGCAGTGGGACGGCGGCGCCCTGCGCGTCGGCGTGGAGCGCGACGCGCTGCACAACAAGGGGCTCATCACCTACCACGGGGAGCCCAAGCCGGCGTTCCTGGCCGCGCGCGATCGCTTCCTCAAGACGCCGGTCTACGACGACGAGCCGCGGACCCCCGAGAACGACCCCGCCGAGCCGCGGCGGCGCCGGACGCGGCTCCAGCAGCCCGGCGGCGGCTGATCCGCGGGCGCCGCGCGGCGCGCATCCCCCGGGATGACCCGAGCGCTCCGCCCCGCCTGCCTCGCCCTCGCCCTGGCCCTCGCCCTCGCCGCCTGCGGCGGCGGCCGCGCGGAGCCTCCGGGCGCCGGCGGGCCCGTGCGGACCGTGGCGGCGCCCGCTCCCGAGGTCGGCGACCCGCGGCCGGTCGGAGCGAGCCCGAGCGCGCTCGCCGTCGGGTTCGGCGCAGTCTGGGTCGCGAGCCGCAACGCCGGGACCGTGACCCGCGTGGACGCGCGGACGGGAGTCCCCGCCCTGAGCGCCGCGTTCCCGCAGCCGCTCGAGACGGGCGGCGGGCCGCTCGCCATCGCCACGGGCGAGGGCGCCGTCTGGGTCGCGGCAGCCGACGGCACGATCACGCGGATCGACCCGGTCCGCGGCGGCGCGCGGGAGGTCGCGCGGGTGGTCGATCCCGGCGGCGTCGCCGTGGGCGCGGGCGGGGTCTGGGTGACGAGCCGGGAGCGGGGCACGGTCTCCCGGCTCGACCCGCGCACCGGCGCCCCGACCGGCGAGCCGATCCGCGTCGGGCCCAGGCCGGGCGACGTCGCGGTCGGCGCCGGGTCGGTCTGGGTCGCCAACACCGCCGACGCGACCGTCTCGCGCGTCGACCCGCGCGAGCGGCGCGCCGAGGGGGACGCGATCCGGGTCGGCAAGGAGCAGGCGCTGGCGCTCACGTACGGCGAGGGCGGCGTGTGGGTCGCCAAGACGGACTCGCCGCAGGCCGACCCGATCGCCGTCGTCAGGATCGACCCGCGCAGCGGGGAGGCCGACCCCGAGGCCATCCGCGTCACGGGCGGCGTCCCGCTCGACCTCGCGGCCGGCGGCGGCTTCGTCTGGATGACCGACGCCGGTTCGGCGCTGCCCGGCTCCGCCCGGCCGCCGGCGCTGCTGCGGCTCGATCCCGCCGGGCGCGCGCTCGCCGGCGCCCCCGTGCAGCTGGGCCCGAGCCCGGCGGGCGTGGCGGTGGGGGCGGGCGCCGTCTGGGTCGCGACGGCCGGAGATGGCGCGCTCACGCGCGTCGGGCTCGGCCCGCGGTGATCCGGGCGGGTGCTTGCGCGCGCAGCCATCTCATCCACCGGAATGAGGCCTCATGAAGAAGCTGTCCGTCGCCGCCGCGCTCGCCGCCGCGGCGATCGCCGTCTCGCTCGCGAGCGGCTCGAGTCACCGTGAGGCGCCGAACATCATGCTCGACCCGACCGCCGACAACACGGACACCTACGCCTTCACGGCCAAGGACGCGCCCAACGCCCTGACCGTCGTGGCCAACTGGGTGCCCGGCGGCAACCCGGCCAACGGGCCGAACTTCTTCCGCTTCGACGACCGCGCCCGGTACTACATCTCGGTCGACAACACGGGCGACGGCAAGGCCGACGTCCGCTACCGCTTCGTCTTCCGCACCGTGGTCGGCAAGGACTCCTACCGCCAGAGCAAGCTGAACGTCGAGTCCTTCGACGATCCGCGGCTCATGCAGAAGCAGCGCTACGACATCTTCCGCGAGACGCTCGAGGACGGCCGCCAGACGGAGATCCGCCGGATCGCCGACAACCTGCCGGTTGCGCCGAGCAACGCCGGCCCGCAGTCCTTCCCCGACTACGCCAAGGTCGCCCAGGAGGCCGTCCGCACCGGCGAGCGCAAGTTCTTCGCCGGCCAGCGCAACGACGCCTTCTTCATCGACCTCGGCGCGGCGTTCGACCAGGTCAACGTCCGCCAGGGCTCCGGCAACACCGGCGGCGGCATCGACACCCAGGCCGGCACGTCGATCCAGACGATCACCATGCAGGTGCCGGAGTCCGAGGTCACGCGCGACGGCAAGCGGGTCTCCGGCCCCGACGCTCCGAACGCCGTCGTGGGCGTCTGGGCCTCCACCGAGCGCCGCAAGCTCGAGGTCACCAACAACAAGTTCGACGACAACAAGCGCTCGCGCGGCAGCTGGGTGCAGGTCTCCCGGCTCGGCATCCCCCTGACGAACGAGCTGTTCGTGCCCGCCGACCGCAAGGACGAGTGGAACCGCACGCGGCCGGACAACGACGCCCGCTTCGAGCGCTTCTTCCTCGAGCCGGAGTTCGCGCGCCAGCTCAACGAGCTCGATCCGCAGGGCACCGGGCTGGGCCTGGCACGGGCGATCAACGCGCCGGAGAAGGGCCGCGACGACCTGCTCGACTTCCTGCAGCGCGGCGTCAAGGGCCTCAACCAGGTCGCCGGCTCGACGAAGGCGACCGACACGCTCAAGCTCAACCTGGGCACTCCGCCGGCCGAGAACCCCAACCGGTTCGGGATGCTCGGCGGCGACAGCGCGGGCTTCCCCAACGGCCGCCGGCTCGAGGACGACGTCGTCGACATCTACGTCCAGCTCTACGCCGGGTTCCTCCGGGGCAACCGCCTCCCGCTGGGCGACGGCGTCGACCAGGACGACCAGGCGTTCCTCAACGAGTTCCCCTACCAGTCGGAGCCCAGGTCCGGCTTCGAGAACCCGGTCTCCGATCGCAAGGAGCCGACGCACGCCCCCACGGCGCCGGGCAACAACCCGCCGACCCCCATCGGCAGCCGCTGAGCCGGGCGGCGCAGGCCTAGGGCGTGAACTTGACGGTGATCACGTCGCCGTCGGCCATCGCGTAGTCGCGGCCCTCGAGGCGCAGCGCCCCGCGCTCGCGGGCGCCGGCGTAGCCCCCGGCGTCGACGAGCGCGTCCCAGGCGATCACCTCCGCGCGGACGAAGCCGCGCTGGATGTCCGTGTGGATCTGCCCCGCGGCGTGCCAGGCGCTCAGCCCCCGGCGCAGGTGCCAGCACTGCGCGGGCTTGGCCTCGCCCGCGGTGAAGAACGCGATCAGGTCGAGCAGCGAGAACGCGCCCGCCACCACGCGCGCGAGGCCGGACTCCGACGCGCCGAGCTCCTCGCGCATGACCGCCGCCTCCTCGGCGTCGAGCTCTGAGAGCTCGGCCTCGATCCGCGAGGAGACCGCCACCGCGCGGGCGCCCTCGCCCTCGGCGTGGGCGGCGATCTCCGGCGGGACGGCGTCGTCGCCCTCGTCGACGTTGGCGACGAAGAGCACCGGCTTGCCGGTCAGCGGGAAGAGGTTGCGCAGCGCGTCGGGGGCGGCGTCCGGGACGGGGACGGTGCGCGCGGGCCTGCCCGCCTGGAGCGCGGCGATCACCTCGCGCAGCCAGGCCTCCTCGGCGATCGCCGCCTTGTCGCCGCCGCGGGCGTCGCGCACCACGCGGGCGTGGCGGCGCTCGGCCTGCTCGAGGTCGGCGTAGACGAGCTCCGTCTCGATCGTCTCGATGTCGGCGAGCGGGTCGACGCGGCCCTCGGGGTGGATGACGTTCTCGTCGTGGTGGGCGCGGACCACGTGCAGCAGGGCGTCGCACTCGCGGATGTTGGCCAGGAACTTGTTGCCGAGGCCCTCGCCCTGGTGCGCACCCGCCACCAGGCCGGCGATGTCGTGGAACTCGATCGTGTCCCACACGACGTTGGAGGCGCCGATGGTCTCCGCCACGCGCTCGAGGCGCTCGTCGCGCACGCCGACCACCGCGACGTTGGGCTCGATCGTCGTGAACGGGTAGTTCGCCGCCTCGGCCCCCGCCTGGCTGAGCGCGTTGAACAGGGAGGACTTGCCCGCGTTGGGCATTCCCACCAGGCCGACCTTCATCATCGCCCGAGGGTCCCGAGGGCGGTGCCGAGCGCCGCGCCGGCGGCGATGTCGGACGGGTAGTGCACGCCGAGGTACAGACGCGAGAGGGCCATCGCGACCGCGGCGCCGTAGAGCGGGCCCGCCGGCAGCAGGCGGCTGTAGGCGCGCGCCGCCGCGAACGACGACGTCGCGTGCGAGGAGGGGAAGGAGAGGCCGGTGGGCGTCTGCATCAGGTGCGGGAGGTTCTCGACGACCGGGCGCTGGCGCCCGATCAGCAGCTTGATGCTGCTCGAGGTGCAGTAGGCCCCGGCGACCGTGGCCGCCGCGCGCCGCCAGGCCGGCCGGCGTGGGCGATCGAGCAGGGCGGCGAGCACGCCGCCGCCGATCCAGACCGCCCCGTGCTCGCCCAGGCCGGAGTAGCGGCGGACCCAGTGGACGGTCAGCGGCGTCCGCGCGACGGACCGGATCTTCACGTAGAGGGCCAGGTCGAGCGCGTTGGCCCAGACCCGCCAGGCGTGTGAGCGGGGCTGGCTCAGAAGCCGACGCGCTGCTCGTCGGACTCCGTGCGCAGGTAGACGACCTGGCCGAGGTCGAGCAGGACGGCGCCGTCGGCGGCGTCGACCTCCTGCCACCGCCCGCGGCCCTCCTGCAGCGCGGTGCGCAGGCCGTCGAGGGCCTCCTGGCTCAGGCGCAGCGACAGCACCTGGCCGCCCTGGAAGCCGACGGACGAACGGCGGGGCTTCATGCGGCGTGCACCTCTGCGGGTTCGACGATCTCGGTGAGGACCCCGCCCGACCCGGACGGGTGGAGGAAGGCCACGCGGGAGCGGCGGATGCCCGTGCGGGGCGTCTCGTCGATCATCCGCAGGCCGGCCTGCTTGAGCATCCGGAGCGTCGACTCGATGTCGGCGGTCTGGTAGGCGACGTGGTGCAGTCCAGGGCCACGCTTGGCCAGGAACTTGCCGACCGGTGTGTCGTCGCCGAGCGGGGCGATGAGCTCCACGTGGTTCTCCCCCACGTCGAGCAGCGCCGCGTCGACGCCCTGCTCGGCCACCGTCTCGCGGTGCGCGAGGGTGAGGCCGTAGACGCTGACGTAGAGGTCGAGGGCCTCGTCGAGGTCCGCGACCGCGACGCCCACGTGGTCGATCCGTCCGAACACGCGCGGCAGTCTAGCCTCCTGCCCCGTGCGGCTCGCGCTCATCGCCAACGACGCCTCGGGCGGCGGACTCGACCCCGAGGAGATCGCCGGGGCGCTCCGGCGGCGCGGCGCCGAGGTCTTCGTGCACCCGCTCCGGGAACGCGCGGCGGCGGAGGCCGAGGCGGTCGACCGGATCGTGGCGGCGGGCGGCGACGGCTCGATCGGCTGCTGCGCGGAGCTCGCCGGCCGCCTCGGCGTCCCGCTGGCCGTCATCCCCCTCGGGACCGCCAACGACTTCGCCCGCGCCCACGACCTCCCGCGCGACGTCGAGGACGCCGTCGAGCTGGCGGTCGCCGGCGAGCGGACGCGGCGCCTCGAGCTCGGGCGCCTCGACGGGCGGCCGTTCGTCAACGTCACGAGTGCCGGGCTCGCGCCCGAGGCGGCCCGCCTCGCCCGGGACCACAAGTCGTGGCTCGGCCCGCTGGCCTACCTGGTGGGCGCCGCGCAGGCCGGCCTCACCGCCCGGCCCGTCCGCTGCGCGGTGCGCGTCGACGACAGCCTCGTCTACGCGGGCGACGCCTGGCAGGTCATCGTCTCGGTCTCGGGCGCGTTCGGCGGCGGCTCCTCGGTCGACGAGGCCGACCCGGCCGACGGCGTCCTGCACGTGACGGTGGTCCCGGCCGGCTCGCGGCTCGGGCTGCTGCGCCGCGCGGCGGGGATGCGCCGGGGCGACATCGCCGGCCAGAGCGGCGTGGCGGACGGCGAGGGGCGCGTGATCGAGCTCGGCCTCGCGCCGGGCGCGGCGCTCAACGTCGACGGCGAGGTCTGCGGGCCCGGGCGGCTGACCGTCGAGCCCGCGGCGTTCACGCTCGTCGTGGGCTAGGCGGGGAGGCGCTCAGCCGAGGGCGACGCCGTCGCGCCCGGCGCGCTTGACCGCGTACATCCCTGCGTCGGCCCGCGCGAGCAGGTCGGCGTCCGCCTCGCCGGCGCGCGCGAGCGCCACGCCGACCGAGAGGGTCACCCCGGTGCCGGCGCGGACCGCCGCGGCGAGCTCCTCGCCGAGGGCGAGCGCCTCGCCGTCGCCGCGGACCGGCGCGAGCACGGCGAACTCGTCGCCACCGACCCGGTAGGCGCCTCCCTCGGAGGGCGCGGTGAGGTGGAGCTCGGCGGCGACGCGGCGCAGGACGGCGTCGCCCGCCGCGTGGCCGAGGCGGTCGTTGATCCCCTTGAAGCCGTCGATGTCGGCGAGCAGGACGGCGACGCGGCCGCCGGCGGGCGCACTCGCCCGCATCGACGCGATCGCGGCGTGGAAGGTGGCGTGGTGGCCGAGGCCGGTCAGCGCATCTCGGGCGGCGCGGTCGCGCAGCTCGCGGACGGCGGCCGCGGTCCGCAGGCCGCCTGCCGCCTGCATGGCCAGCAGCTCGAGCAGCTCGACCTCGCCCGTCCCGAGCGTCCGCTCCCGCTCGTCGGCGAGGACGAGGATGCCGAGGCGCTCGCCGGCGACCGCCAGCGGTAGGACGATCATGGCGGCGGCGCCGGCGCCGCGGACTGGCTCGTGGCCCGCGAAGCCCAGGCCGGCGGCCTCCCCGCTCGTGTAGCTCGACGTCCCCGCCTCGACCCAGCGCGCGATGTCGGCGAGCGCGGCCGCGCCGAGCGCGCAGAAGACGGGGGCGAACGGCCCGTCGGCCTGCTCGACGGCCAGGCGGCCGTCAGGGCCCGAGACGGCGAGCATCACCGACTCGAAGCCCGAGAGCTCGCGGGCGGCGGCGATCGTCTCCGCGACGATGGCCGCGGGCTCCGAGAGCGCGGCGAGCCTGGCCCCGGCGCGCGCGAGCACCTGCGCGGGCGACGCGCTCTCGAGCGTTCCGAGCGCCTCGAGTCGCGCCGCGAGCAACGCCGCAGCGCGATCGACCTCGGCGATCCTGGGCGGGCTGAGCGGTACGCGCGACTCCGCGTTGAGCGCTCCGACGACCTTGCCGGCCACCCGAATGGGGACGCAGATCTCCGCCACCACGGCGGGTGCCGTCTCGAGGTAGTCCTCCGTCGTGCTGACGTCGAGGGCGATGGTCGGCTTCCCCGTCTCCCACGTCCGGCCGATGACCCCGGTGCCGAGCGTGATGCCGTCGAAGAGCTGCCAGTAGCCGCGCACCGCCTGGCACCGCAGGCGCCCGCCCTGCTCCAGGTAGAAGCTCGGCAGGAGCCCCAGCCCGGCGAGGTGGTCGACCACCTCCCGGCCGGCGGCCTTGGCGTCAGGGGCGGCCTCGACGGCGTCGGCGAGCGCGTCGGGCGGGGGAACCGCTCGAGCAGTCGGGGAGACGGCGAGCAGGCCCATACGCCCGCATTCGGCAGATCGGGCTAGGAACTTGAGCCCGGATCCGGGCGGGCGGCAACCACCCGCAATCCGCCGCCCCGATCGCGCTTGACACGCGGCACGCCGGCCATGATCCGCTCGATCTCGTCGCGCTCGAGGACCTCGTCGCGCAGGAGCGCCCCGGCGAGCGCGTCGAGGCGGTCGCGATGCTCCGTGATGAGGCGAATGGCGGAGCGCATCGCCTCCTCGGCGAAGTGCTGCTGCTCCTCGTCGCGCAGCTGGCGCGTGCGGTCGGAGACCGCGCCGCCCTCCGCCGAGACGCGCAGCGCGGAGATCGAGGTCCCCATGGCGTAGTCGTGGACCATCGAGCGCGAGATGTCGGCGACCCGGTTGAGGTCGTCAGCCGCGCCCGTGGTGATCGCGCCGAAGACGATCTGCTCGGCCGCCCGGCCGCCGAGCAGGACCGTCATGTAGTCGATGAGCTCCTCGCGGGTCTTGAGGTAGCGGTCCTCCTGCGGGAGGTTGAGCGTGTAGCCCAGCGCCCGGCCGCGGGGGACGATCGAGATCTTGTGCGCCCGGTCGACCCGCGGCAGCAGCTCCGCGCAGAGCGCGTGGCCGGCCTCGTGGAAGGCGACGACGCGCCGCTCGTGGTCGTTGAGCGTTCGCCGCGACTGCATCCCGGCCACCACCCGCTCCACCGCCGCGTCGAAGTCCGCCTGGACGATCACGTCGCGGTGCGAGCGGGCGGCGAAGATCGCCGCCTCGTTGCAGATGTTGGCCAGGTCGGCGCCCGTCAGGCCGGCGGTCTGGCGGGCGAGCAGGGCGAGGTCGACCGCCGGGCCGATCGGCTTGGAGCGGGTGTGGACGCCGAGGATCTCCTCGCGGCCGCCCACGTCGGGCGGCGAGACGAAGATCTGGCGGTCGAAGCGGCCGGGGCGCAGCAGCGCCGGGTCGAGCTTCTCGAGCAGGTTGGAGGCGGCGATCACCACCAGCTGGCCGCGCGAGTTGAAGCCGTCCATCTCGACCAGGAGCTGGTTGAGCGTCTGCTCGCGCTCGGAGTCCGCTCCCGTCCCGCGCTCGCCGCCCACGGCGTCGAGCTCGTCGATGAAGACGATGGCCGGCTCGTGCTTGCGCGCGGTGGCGAACAGCCGCCGGATCCGCGACGCGCCGAGGCCGGCGAACATCTCGACGAACGCCGCCGCCGACTGCGAGAAGAAGTGGGCGCCCGACTCCTGGGCGACCGCCTTGGCCAGCAGCGTCTTGCCCGTGCCGGGCGGCCCGTGGAGCAGGATCCCCTTCGGGACGGTCGCGCCGAGGCGGCGGAAGCGCTCCGGGTCGCGGAGGAACTCGACGACCTCCTGGAGCTCGGCCTTCGCCTCGTCGGCGCCGGCGACGTCGCCCCAGCCGGTCGAGGAGTCCGCGCTCGGCTTGATCTCCGTCGGCTTCGTCCGCGGCATCAGCTTCATCGTCCGCCAGAGGACGACGACGATGATCGCCATGAAGATGAGCGGCGCCCACGTCTGGAGCCAGAGCGAGATCGAGTCCCACTCGTACCACTTGGGCCCACCCGTGACGGCGGCGAAGAGAGTCATCCGACGTTCAGGTATAGGGATGCGCGCCGGGGCGCGCAATAGGGTCCGGACCTGATTGGGTTTCGCCCGGCCGGCGTCGCAAGCTCCGCCTCTGGGCGACGTTACGCTTCCACCCGCAGGATCTCCGCCAGTGCGGCGCGCCCCACCTCGAGCTGGCGCTCGTCGGGCTCGCGCGTGCCGAGCACCC
>JAUJME010000020.1:0-1487 GCA_030447005.1 Solirubrobacteraceae bacterium
GGACGCGCGTGCAGGTGGTGCCCAACGGGATCCCCCCGGTGTCGGTCGACCGGGCGGCCGCCCGGCGCGCGGTCGAGGCGCTCACCGGGGCGGCGGCGGGGGCGCCCGTGCTGACGATGGTCGGCCGCCTGGACCCGGTCAAGGCGCAGCTCGAGGTCGTGGAGTCGCTGCCCGGGCTGCTCGCCCAGCGGCCGGACCTGCGGCTGCTGCTGGTGGGGGAGCCCGATCGCTACCGGCCGTGGTACGCGGAGCAGGTCCATGCCCGGGTGCGCGAGCTCGGCGTGGGAGGGGCGATCACCTTCGCGGGGCAGCGGGACGACGCGATCGCCCTGATGGGCGGCTCCGACCTCGTCGCCGTCCCGACGATGCGCGACGAGCGGGGGATGGGCACGGAGGGCTTCGGCCTCGTCGGGGTGGAGGCCATGGCGGTCGGCACGCCGGTCGTCGGCTACGCCGACGGCGCCCTCCCCGAGGTCCTCGGCGACTGCGCCGTGCTCGTCGCGCCGGGCGACCGGACCGCGCTCCAGGCGGCGATCGGCCGCCTGCTCGACGACCCCGGCGAGCGCTCCAGGCTCGCCGCGTGCGGCCAGGCGAGGGTCGCGGAGCGCTACGGTCTCGCGACGATGATGGAGGCCATGCGGCGGGAGTACCGGCGGGTGGCCGGCTCGACGCGCCGCGGGGGCGGGCCCTGGATCCTGGCCCTGCGCCTCCTGCGCCGGCGCCGATCGGTCATCCTCGGCTTCCACGGGGTCGCTCCTCGCGACCCGCAGGGCGATCCGGAGAACCACCTGCTGGCCCCCGAGCGCTTCCGCACGGAGGTCGGGCGCCTGCTCGCCGCGGGGTTCGAGGTCGTCACGGTGGCCGAGCTCGTGCGCCGCGCCGCGGGCGGCCCTCCGCCGCCCGGCCTCGCCGCCCTCTCCTTCGACGACGGCATGGACAACAACCACGCCGTCGTGCTTCCCCTGCTGCGCGAGCTCGGCGTGCCGGCCACCGTCTACGTGATCTCCGGGCTGATCGGCCGTCCGAATCCCTGGATGGCGCCGGAGACCGGGTCGCGGATCGTCACGGAGGACGAGATCCGCGAGATGCACGCCGCCGGGGTGGAGATCGGCGCCCACACCGTCGACCACCCGGACCTCGAGCAGCTCGACGAGGAGGCCTGTCTCGACCAGATGGCGCGCTCGAAGGCCGAGCTCGAGGCGATCGTCGGCGCGCGGATCGACACCTTCGCCTACCCGTACTGCCGGTACGGGCCCGCCGCGGTGGCGGCCGCGCGGCGGGCGGGGTTCACCGCGGCGGTCACCTGCCTGGGCCGGGGCTCGTGGGCGCCGTACGAGCTCAAGCGCTCGATGGTGAACGGCCGGGACGGCTCGGCGTCCTTCGCGCTCAAGCTGCTCGAGCTCTACGAGCCGCTGTTCCACTCGCCCCCGGTCCGCCTGCTGCGAGCGGCGACGCGCGGGCTGCGCCGGCGCGGCGGCTGAAGGCCC
>JAUJME010000020.1:1587-15329 GCA_030447005.1 Solirubrobacteraceae bacterium
CCGCCTGCTGCGAGCGGCGACGCGCGGGCTGCGCCGGCGCGGCGGCTGAAGGCCCTGGCTGTTACGCCGCCCGCGGATCGGCCGGGCGCGCGAGCACCGCGAGCGCCCCGAGCAGGATGAAGACGAGCGCGGCCATGACGTTCGAGCGCAGGGTGAAGTCGAAGACGCCCTGCACGCCGACGCCGACGAGCGCGCCGGCGACCGCGAACCCGGCGCCGCGCGCCGGCTGGCCGCGCCGGCAGGCGCGGGGGATGAGCCGGGCGACCGCGACGAGCAGCCAGACGAGCGCCGCCAGCCCCGGGATCCCCAGCTCCGCGGCGATGGTCAGCGGGATGTTGTGGGCGTGGGCGAAGGTGTCGTTGGAGACGGGCTCGACGATCCCGTAGCGGGGCGCGAACTCCGGGTAGTTCGAGGCGCCGACGCCCGTCCACAGGTGATCGGCGATCATCCTCGGCGTCTCGGAGTAGATCCGCGGGCGCTGATCCGTGCGCGACGAGGACTGGTAGCGCACCGACTCCACGCGCTGGACCACGACGTTGACCTGGTCGACCTGGCCCAGCGGGCTCGCGGCGAACGGGATGAGCGCGGCCAGCAGCGTCGCGGAGACGATCGCGAAGCGCCGCAGCGGCGCCCAGGCCAGCATCACCAGCATGGCCACGGCCGCGGCGAGCAGCCCCCCGCGCGACAGCGTCAGCGCCAGCCCGGCCAGGATGAGCGCCGCCGCCATGAGGGCCGGCGCGCGGCGGCCGCGGCGGTGGCCGAAGGTGGCGTAGAGCGCGGCGGGGAAGGCGAGGGCCAGGACGGACGCGAGGATGTTGGGGCTCCCGAACGCGCCGCGCGCGCGCCCGGAGGCCACGCCGCCCGTCGAGGAGAGCTCCTGCTGGCCGGCCGAGGTCACGAGCGCGACGAGGCCGAGGACGGCGCCGACCACGGCCAGCGTCCACAGGACCGTCCGGATCGAGTCGGCGTCGGCCTCCGCGATCAGCAGCCAGGCGACCAGGACGAACGCGCCCCAGAAGACCATGAACTGCACCACCGCCACGGGCTGCTCGGCCACGGTCAGGCCGGGCAGGGTGGCGAGCAGGAGCGCGGCCAGCGGGAGCGACAGGGGCGAGGCGGCCCAGGGCAGGTGGCCCTCGACCAGCCGGCGGATCGCCCACACGAAGGCAGTCAGGACGAAGACGACCTCCATGGGCGTCACCGCCACCCCGCCGACGGGGACGGCGAGGCCCTCGAGCGGCACCGCCGCGATGGCGAGCATCACCGCCGCCACGGGGCGGGCGTAGGCGAGCGCCACGACGGCGAGCAGCGCGATCGCGGCGACCGGGACGACCGGATGCGTCCGGTAGGCCAGCAGCATCGTCAGGGCGCCGACCGGCGCCAGCGCGAGGGCCCAGAGGGCGGGGGCGAGACGGTGGGCGGCCGCCGTCACTGCGTGCCCGCCCGCGCGCGCCGCGGAGTCGCGGGGCTCGGGGGCGGAGCGGAGTGCTCGAGCGGCGAATCCTGTGCGTAGCCGTAGCCGTACTGACCCAGCCGGTCCGGGACCCGGTTGAGGACGATGCCGAGCACCCGCGCGTTGGCCTGCTCGAGCTGGTCGCGCGTCACCTCGAGCGCGTCGCGGTTGGAGCGGTCGAGGTCGATGACCAGGACGACGCCGTCGACGACCTGGCTGACCGACGAGGTGTCGACCCCGGCGGGGACGGGCGGGGTGTCGACCACCACGAAGTCGGCGGAGCGCCGGAGCTCCTCGATCACCTGGCGGAAGCGCGGCAGCCCCAGCAGGACGGACGGGTTGGGCGGGACGGGCCCGGCCGGGAGGACCCGGACGCCCAGGATGTTTGAGTCCGAGAGCATCTCCACCGGCGAGGCGCCCGTGACGAGGACCGTGGTGATCCCCTGGCGGGTCTGGGCCTCGAGGTAGTTGGCGAGCATCGGCTTGCGCAGGTCGCAGTCGGCCGCGATCACGGCGGCGCCCTGCTGCGCGTAGGCGCGGGCGAGCCGGGCGGAGACCGTGCTCTTGCCGTCGCCGGGGAGCGAGCTCGTGACCGCGATCACCCGGACCGAGGCGTCGGCCGCCGACAGGCGGAGGTTGACCCGCAGGAAGTCGAAGGCCTCGTTCATCGCTCGCTGGTCCTTGTCGCTGCGGCCGAGCGGGACACGCGCGAGGATGGGCGCGCCGCCGAGCAGCCGGCTCAGCTCGTCCTCGTCGCGGACGCGCTTGTCGAACGCGTTGCGGACGAGCGCGGCGCCGGCGCCGATGAGGAGGGCGAGGACGACGGCGAGCGCGAGGTAGAGCTTCGTCCGCGGCTTGGCCGGGTCGGTGGGCAGCGTGGAGAGGCTCGACACGGAGACGTTCGAGCCCTGCAGGACGCTGCCCTCCTGGGTCGTCCGGAACGCCTGGCGCAGGGCGGCGAGCTCCGTCTCGACCTGGGCGCGCCGCGCCGCACCGGCCCCCGCGGTCGCCTGCTCGATCCGCTCGAGCTCCGTCGCCAGCTCGCCGATCTGGCGGTTGAGGCGGTCGAGCCGCGCGCGCGTCGAGCGGTTGAGGTTCTCCTGCTGGACGTCGACGAACACCTGGGCGTAGGTGTTGGCCAGCTGCTGCGCCCGGGCCGGCTCCGGATCGAGGGCGGAGATCTCGATGAGCCGGGTGGCCGCCACGACCTCGACGCTGACCGCGCGGTCGAGCTCGTCGGGCGTGGTCCCCGGGAGGCGCGGGTCCTCCGCCACCCGGCGCTGGAGCTGCGCCGTCTTGAGGAGCCTCGCGTAGGTCTGGGCGAGGATGTCGTCGAGCTGCACGGCGTCGGCGCCCGCCTGCACGGAGCGGTTCTCGCCGACGAAGAGCGTCGCGACGCCGCGGTACTCCTTCGTCAGGGAGAGCGTCATCGCCGCCGCGGCTCCGAGCACCGCCAGCGTGACGAGGAGGAAGACCGCCCGCTGACGGTGGAAGAAGACGTCGAAGAGTTGCGGCAGGCTCATCGTGACGCGGCAGTATCGCAGCAAGCACGGCGGGCGGACGCAGGCCGTGCGGCGGTCGTCGGGCCCGCCATCTCAGCGCACTCTGAGCCGCACGCGGGACCGGCCGGTCCCGGCGGCGACCGCCACTTCGTAGCGGCCGCGCCGGAGGCGGGCGACCGGGAAGGAGTGCGAGAAGCGGCCGTCCGCGGAGACGGCGGCCCGGGCGTCGATGGCGAGCCGCCCGCCCGCGGCGCGCGCGGCGACGCGGCGCACCTCGAGCGTCACGCGCCGGGCGCCGGGCGCGTTGCCCTGGATGCGGACCCGGGCGCCCGGGCGGCGGGCGATCACCAGCGCCGCGGCGGCGGCGCCGGGCGCCGAGGCGACCGACGACCGGCTGCCCTTGCCCAGGCTCAGCTCGAAGGCGGGCGCAGCCGGCCGGCTGACCGAGGCGGCCTGGCGCGGGCCCTCCCAGTGCAGGCCGGCGGCCGCCTCGCGGAACGCCGCCAGCGCGGGCTTGGGCGTGCCGTCGTTCTCCACGAGCCCGAAGTGGTCGTTGCGGTCCGTCGAGTCGACGCCGCGGTCCTTGAGGTTGTAGTAGATGGCGACGGGGACGTACTTCCAGGTCTGGGCGTGTGCGAGCGCCTCGCGGATGAAGCGCGCCTGGTCGCGCTCGGCGACGCCGTTGCGCCATGGCTCGTCGTTGCGGACCTTCGTCGTGCTCCAGCCGAACTCCGTGAGCCACAGCGGCTTGTCGTCGCCATGGCGGAGCATGACCTCGCGGACCTTCGGGACGCCGTCGGCGAAGGAGACCTTGGTGTAGCCGCCGTTGGCGCTCAGCGGGGACTTGTCCTCGCTGTAGGGATGGATCGAGAACGCGTCGAAGTGGCCCTTGAGACCCGCGTCGTAGAGCGCCTCCGTCCAGGCGTGGTCGGCGTGCATGAGGGAGCCGGCCACGATCGGGACGCGGGCGTCGGCGACCTTCGCGGCCCGGTAGGCGGCCTTGACCAGGGCGGCGTAGTCGGCCACCGGCTTCGGCGACTTGAAGAAGTCCTCGCTGTTGGGCTCGTTCCACAGCTCCCAGCCGGCGACCCGGGTCCCGTAGCGGCCCACGAGGAAGGCGAGCGCGTCCGCGTAGTCCTCGGGGTTGGCCGGCGCGTAGTCCTCGACCCCGCGCTCGCCCCAGTCGCCCGAGCAGCCCTGCTTGAGCTCGGCGGGAGCGGTGGACGCCCAGCAGGGCGTCGTGGTCAGCGTCAGCAGGAGCTTGATCCCGCGCGCCTCCGCCTTGGCGACGACCTTGTCGAGGCGGTCGAGGTGGTAGCCGTTCCACTTGCCGTTCCCGCTCTCCTCGAGCGCCGACCAGCCCACGTCGACGCGGGCGATGGTCGCGTTGGCCGCCCCGGCGGCGTCGAGCTGGCGATCCATCTCCGCCGAGTCGACGTTGCTCCACAGCAGGTGCAGCTGGACGCCCGCGGAGGCGGCCTGGGCGGGCGGGGGCCCGCCGAAGACGAGGAGCGCGACGACGGAGAGCAGGGTCAAGGCGGGGGCGGGGTGCCGCGGGCGGCGTAGCGGGAACAACGGGGGGCTCCGTGTCTGTCGTGAGTCACCCCGCGCTCCTTCGGCGGCCCGGCCGGCCCGCTGGGGGCCCCGTGGCTCTGCGTCCCCGCCTCGCAGCGGGTTTGCCCTTGTCGGGAGGTGATGTCGGTTGAGGCGTGCATTCCCGTGATCGGCGCTCGGGGGGCCACCTTTAGGCGCCGGCCAGCGACGCGTAGAGGTCCATCCAGGCGTCGGTCATCGTCCGCCGTCCGAAGCCGGCGCGGATGCGCCGCTGGCGTTCGAGGAGCTCCGCTCGGTAGCCCTCGTCGAGGACGACGCGCCGCAGCATCGCGACCGCGTCGTCCTCCGTCGCGCAGACCTGCTCGTCGCCCAGGATCGCGCGGTTGGCCGGGATGTCGGAGGCCACGACCACCACGTCGTAGGCGAGCGCCTCGAGGATGGAGAGCGCGGCGCCGTCCCAGCCCGACCAGTGCACGCAGGCGACGGCGCGGCCGAGCATGTCCATCGCCTCGTCGCGCGGCAGCCAGCCCGTGATGGGGATGCCGGAGGGGCGCACGAGCTCGGCCTCGGGGCCCGGGGCGGCACCGATCCAGGTCACGGGCGCGACCTCGCGGACCCCCTCGAGGATCTTCACCGTCTCCACGGGGCGCCGCTGGGCGGTCACCCGCCCGAAGGCGACGACGCCGAGGTCGCGCTCGGCCTTGGGCTCGGGGAGGTTCTCCTCGTCGAGCTCGGGGATGCCGTTGCGGATCGTGGTCACGCGCGGCGCGCGGACCACGGTGCGGGCCACGGCGGCCTCGGGCTCGGAGACCGCGGCGACCAGCGCGCAGCGCCGCGCCACCCACCACTCGGCGGCGACGTAGGCCGACCGGCGGGCACGCGAGTCCGCCGAGCGCTCGAAGGCGTAGCCGTGGGGCGTGTAGACGACGGGCGGCCGCCGGGCGAGGGCGAAGCTCCCGACGAGCCCGGCGAAGGAGGAGTGCAGGTGGATGACGTCCGGGCGGGTCTCCGCCACGAGCGCGCGCAGGCGGCGCGCCGCGGGCAGCTGCTGCTGGGCCGACCGCCGCTGCCAGAGGACCTCGACGCGCACGGACGGCGAGAAGATGGACCCGAGGTCGGGCGGGGTCTCCGGGCGCACGCCCACGCCGACGGTGACCTCGTGGCCGTGCTCGACGCCCGCCTCGACGAGCATCTCGACGATGCCGAGCAGGCCCCCGCCGAAGCCCTCGGCGACGTGCAGGACGCGCACGTCAGCCGCCGCCCTGCGAGCCCGCGCGGCGTCCCCTCGCGTGAGCGGTCGGCGGTCGCCCCGGCACCCGCGGCAAGGTAGCAGCGGCCCTCCGGGCCGGAGCGCGGCCGGCCCGCTGTTACCCTTCCGCCCCCGCCGGCGAAAGCCCCGTGTCATGACCGCTCTCGTCCCGCGACCCATCAGCGCGTCCGCCGTCGTCTTCGGCGGCAGCGGCTTCATCGGCCGCCATCTCGCCGCCGCCCTCCTCGCCCGCGGCATCGCGCCCGTCCTGCTGGCCGACGTCGCCGCCCCGCAGGGCGAGCTGCGGCCGGGAGAGGCCTTCCGCTGGTGCGACGTGCGCCGGCCGATCGAGCTCTCCGAGGTCGGGCCGTCGCCCCTGGTCTTCAACCTGGCGGCCGTCCATCGCACGCCGGGCCACCCCGACGCCGAGTACCACGAGACGAACGAGGCCGGCGGCCGCAACGTAGTCGCCTTCTGCGAGGCCCACGGCGTCGAGCGGCTGTGGTTCACGAGCTCGATCGCCGTCTACGGCGCCTCCGACGAGTCCAAGACGGAGGCGACCGAGCCCGCGCCCACGACGGCGTACGGCCGGTCGAAGCTCGCCGCCGAGGCCATCCACGCCGGGTGGGCGGACGCGGCGCCGGGCCGGAGGCTCGTCGTCGTGCGCCCGGGGACCGTCTTCGGACCGGGGGAGGGCGGGAACTTCACCCGGCTGGCGCGCGCGCTCGAGCGCCGCCGCTTCCTCTATCCCGGGCGCCGGGACACCCGCAAGGCGTGCGGCTACGTCGACGACCTGGTGGCGAGCCTCTTCTTCATGGCCGAGCGGGCGGATCCCGTCGCGCTCTACAACTTCTCCTACGCGCCGCCCCCCACGATCGAGGAGGTCTGCGGGGCCTTCGCGCGGGCCGGCGGCCTCCCGTCGCCCGTCGGCACCCTTCCGCTGGGCGTGATCCTCCCCCTCGCGGGAGTGCTCGCCCGGGCCGGGCTGCGCACCTTCGATCCGCAGCGCGTCCGCAAGCTGGTCGTGTCGACGAACATCGTCGCGACGGAGCTCGCCGAGGCCGGCTACCCGTGGCAGACCGACCTCGAGTCCGCGATCGCCCGCTGGCGTGCCGCCGAGCCCGTGGGCCGGTTCGTCTAGGCCCGTGGCCCCCTTCTGGACCTACACCCTGATCGCGATCGTGGTGATGGTGCTGGCCGGCGCGGTGATCGCCCTGACCAAGCTCATCTAGGCGACCGCTACCGCGACCGCGCGACCGTGCGCAGCCGCCGGCGCCACCGGCCGGCGCCCGCCGGGGCGGCGAGGGGCGGGGGCTCGGGGAGCGGGGCGCCGGCGAGCATCGCGGCCGGGACCTCCTCCGTCAGCCACGGGCCGCGGGCGCCCATCCCGGGGATCTCCCGCTCCGCAGCGGCGACCGCGGCGGCGACCCCGGGCGGGCGGCGGAGCGCGTCGTGGGCGTCGGACGCGATGACGTGGACGAGGTCCTCGCGCAGCAGCCGCAGCGAGAACTCCCGGACGCGCGAGCCGAAGGCGCCCGTCACCGCGCCCGCGGTGAGCTGCACCCGCACGCCGGAGCGCACGAGCCGGGTCAGCCGAGCCGGATCGCGCTGGAAGGCCGCGCAGCGCTCTGGATGGGCGAGCAGGACCGCGTGGTCGCGGGCGACGACCGCGTGGACGAGCGACTCGAATTCCTGCATGGAGGCGAACGGGCTCTCGAGGAGCACCCACGGGCCGCCGCCGAGCCCGAGCCCGGAGAGCTCCTCGTCGCTGAGGTCGGGGACCCGCGTGAGCGCGATCTCGCCGCCGGCGACGACGTCGACGCCGATGCCCGCCGCGCGCAGGTGGCCGTTGAGCTCGTCGACGGCGGCCGGGATCGCCGCCGGCTCGATGAAGCGGCTGTCGTTGACGTGCGGCGTGGCCGCCAGCACCGCGGTCCCCGCCGCCTCGGCGGCGCGCGCGAGCTCGAGCGAGCCCTCGAGCGTCGCGGGCCCGTCGTCGACCCCCGGCAGCACGTGGGTGTGGAGGTCGATCGAGCGCACCACCTCCCAATGTACGGACGCCTTATGATCGCCCGCGCTCAGGCTCGGCGGCGACAGACGAGGAGTGGATGGATGTTCGGATCGATCGTGGTGGGCACGGACGGGTCGGACACGGCGCGCCAGGCAGTGCGCGAGGCGGTCGACCTCGCCAAGCAGCTCGGGGCCACGGTCGACATCGTGTCGGCCTACGAGCCCGTCTCCAGCCAGCGCCTGCGCGAGGAGTCCCGCCAGGCGCCGCAGGACCTCCAGTGGACGATCACGCCCCGCGAGGACGTCGACGCGACGCTCGAGGAGGCGCGCGAGGTGGTTGGCAGCTCGGGCGTCAGCGTGCAGACCTTCGCCCGCGAGGGCGATCCGGCCGACGCCATCCTCGACGTGGCCGAGGAGCGCGGCGCGGACCTCATCGTGGTGGGCAACAAGGGCATGACCGGGGCCAAGCGCTTCCTGCTCGGATCCGTGCCCAACAAGGTCTCCCACCACGCCCCGTGCAGCGTCCTGATCGTCCGGACGACCTGAACCGCCCCCCGTTTGGGTAGGGTCGAGGTCCGGTGAGCGTCTTCTCCGGACACGACATGCTCTTCCTCCTGGCCGCTCCGGCGGTCGCCGGGGTGGTCGGCGCGGCCGTCTTCCTGCGGGCCCGCGCGCAGTCGCGCGCGCTCCGCCGCCGGGCCGCCGAGGTCGCCGAGCCTCAGCGCAGCGGCGTGGTGGCGCGCGCGGCGTCGACGACGCCGGCGCCGTAGCCCGACGCGCGGTTCTGCGGGTTGTCGGTCGCCGTCCGCTTGAGGTGGGCGGCCAGCTGGCGCGGCGACGGGCGGCGGCCGATGACGCCCGAGGCGATGACGAGCGCCGCGGTGGCGCTCACGTGCGGGGCGGCCATCGAGGTGCCGACGTAGCCGCTCGGGATCCCGAACCGCCGCACGGAGCCCAGGAAGGTGAGCTGGAAGATGTCGCGGCCCGGCTTCTCGGCCGGCCGGCAGCGCCCGTCGCCCTCGATCGGCGCGTCCGGTCCGCCGCCCGGCGCGGCGATGTCGAGCCCGGGCCCGCGGTTGGAGTAGTCGGCCAGGCAGCCGTGCTCGGTGACCGCGCCGACCGAGAGGACGAGCGGCGAGCGCGCAGGGTAGGCGACGGCGCTCGCGCTCGCGTTGCCCGACGCGCCGACCACCAGCGCGCCGCGGCTGTCGGCGTAGCGCAGGGCGGAGAGCACCTCGGGGATCCCGGCGCGCGTGACGTCCGCGGAGAACTCGAAGGAGAGGTTGATGACCTGGGCGCCGTTGCGGGCGGCGTAGCGGATCCCCCGCGCGATGTCGGGCGCCGCGCCGGCGCCCGTGGCGTCGAGGACCCGGACGGGCATGATCCGCGCCCCGTAGGCGAGCCCCGTCAGTCCGATGCCGTTGTTGGCGGACTCGGCGATCGTCGAGGCGACGTGGGTGCCGTGGCCGTTCTGGTCGTGCGGCTGGGCGTCGCGGGCGACGAAGTCGTAGCCCTTGCGCAGCCGGCGCGGCGAGATGTCGGGGGAGCGGCGGAAGCGCCCGCGGTCGGCGTAGGCGACGCCCGTGTCGAGGACCGCGACGGTCACGCCCGCCCCGCCCGGCCGGCCGGCCGCGATCAGGTTCCCCCAGGCCTCGGGCGCGTTGACCCCCGTGCCGGCCAGGAAGTTCCACTGGAGCTGGGCCCATCCGTGCGGCTGGCCGGAGCTGCCCGGGTCGTTCGGGAAGAACGCGCTCGCCCGCGCGATGTGGACCGGGTTGGCCGACACGACTCCAGGCCGGCGCTCGAGCTCGCGGACCGTCTCGGCGACGCTCTCGCCGTCGCGGATCTCGAGCGTGCGCGTGCGCGGCGCGAAGGCCTGCGGGCCCCCGGTACCGGTCGCCCGCTGGATGGCGGCGCGCTCGGCGCGGTCGACCCCGGCGGCGTAGCGCACGACGACCTCGCCCGGCCGGTAGGCCGCCGGGGCCGCCGCCGGCGCCCACAGGCCCACCGCGGCCGCGACGACGGCGGCCGCCCCGAGACTGCGCATGGGGGACGGGGGCATGGAGAGGGCTGCTTCTTGGAACAGGCGGAAGCTCACGCCCGCCGGCCCTGGTTACAACATCATGGAGGCCCGAAAGTTTCCCGGCAACCCACAACCGTCATGACCGGCCCCACCCACTCCGACGAGACCTTCATGCGCCTGGCGATCGCCGCGGCGCAGCGCGCCCTCGAGCACGACGACGTCCCGGTCGGCGCGGTCGTCGTCCGCGGGTCCGAGGTGGTGGGGACGGGGCGCAACGAGCGCGAGCGGCTCGGCGACCCGACCGCCCACGCCGAGACCCTCGCCCTGCGGGAGGCCAGCCGGGCGCTCGGGAGCTGGCGGCTGCTCGACACCACGCTGTACGTGACGCTCGAGCCCTGCGCGATGTGCGCGGGGGCGATCGTCCTCGCCCGCGTGCCGCGGGTGGTCTTCGGGACCCACGACCCCAAGGCGGGCGCCGCGGGCAGCGTCCTCGACGTCCTCGCCGAGCCCCGCCTCAACCACCGCCCGCTCGTCGAGGGCGGGGTGCTCGCGGCGGAGTGCGCGGGCCTGCTGACGGACTTCTTCGCCCAGCGGCGGGCGAGCCGGTGAGGGTCGAGGCGCTCTCGCCCGAGGGCGCCCGCGCCGAGCGCGAGCGCCTCGAGGCCCTCTACTACGCGGCCTTCTCGCCGCCGCCCTACGCCGAGTCGCTCGCCGAGGCGCAGGCGTTCGGCGCCCTCGTGGACCGCGACTCCCGCCGCCTCGGCTTCGCCGGCTTCCTCGCCCGCGACCCGTCGGGGCGCCCCGCCGGGCTCGTCTACGGCTACGACACCCCGGCCGAGCCGCCCGAGGGCGCGTGGTGGGGGCGTCTGCTCGCGGCGGTCGGGCCGGAGCGGGCGGGGGAGTGGATCCTCGGGCAGTTCGCCTTCTGCTGGTTCGCGGTCGCGCCCGAGCTCCAGGGGCAGGGGATCGGCTCGGCGCTCTACGACGCGGTGATGGCGCGGGTGAGCAGCCCGCGCGCGTGGCTCGTGACCCACGGCGACGGCTCGCCGGCGCGCGAGATGTACGACCGCCGCGGCTGGCAGGAGCTCGCGCGCGCCGAGCTCGGGTGGGTTCCGGGGGAGCGCGCCGTCATGGGCCTGCGGCTGGCCTGAGCCTGCCGAGCACCGCCGCCTTGACGTGCGCGGCGCGGGCGCGCCGCGAGGGCGGGCGATGATGGGCCCCGGGCGGCAGGCCGCGGTCGGCGAGCGCCCGGCGCGTGGCATCGTGGTCGTAGGCGAGCGACCGCAGCCGGGCCTCCCCGCGGTCGGCGTCGAGGACGAGGTAGCGCGCGAGCGGCCGTCGCTCGCGGGCCTGGCCGACGCTGCCGGGGTTGAGCAGGAGCCGGTCGCCGGCCTCGAGGGCGACGGGGCGCCCGCGGCGATGGCGCAGCTCGCCCCGTGCGGCGCTGAAGGCGCGCGGCGCGTGGGTGTGGCCGAGGATCAGCACCGCGGCCGCGGGCCGGCGCGCCGCCAGGCGCTCGAGCTGGGTCGCCGCCGCCGCCCGGGAGGTCACGTAGGTCTCGGGGTCGTCGAGCGAGCCGTGGGCGACCGTCACCGGACCGTCGTCGAGCGAGGCGGGCAGCCCGGCCAGCACCCCGCGGGCCTCCTCCCCGAGCTCGCGCCGCGCGTACTCGAGCGTCTCGCGCACGAGCCCGCCCGTGCGCTCGAGCGGCAGGTCGCCGAGCACGAGGAGGTCGTGGTTGCCGGCCACGCAGCGGACCCCCGCCTCCGCGAGGCGCGCGAGGCACTCCCGCGGCTGCGGGCCGTAGCCGACCAGGTCCCCGGCGCAGAGCACCCGGTCGACCCCCGCGCGATCGAGGGCGGCGAGGACCGCCTCGAGCGCCGCCAGGTTGGCGTGGACGTCGGAGATGACGCCGTAGCGCATGGGCGCGAACCGTACCGCCGGCGGAGCGAGCCGCTACCGTTTCGAGCTGCCCGGAGAGGTGGCAGAGCGGTTGAATGCGGCGGTCTCGAAAACCGTTATGGGCGTAACCCGTCCATCGGGGGTTCGAATCCCCCCCTCTCCGCTGTAGGGCCGGGTGTAGGGGATGACCGCGACGCCGTCGCCCGCCGCCACAGGGCGCGGACGCTCTGGTAGTCGGCGAACCCCGTGCCCGGTGAGCATGAGCGGCGTGCCGGTGTGTGTGAGCAGGCCGGCGAGCTGGTCGTAGCCCGGGGTCCGCTCGCTGCCGACGATGATCTTGTCCTTGAGGTCCTCGAGCGTGACCGCCGCCCGGCCGAGCAGCCGGTGGCCGGGCGGGACGGTTGAGCTGCGGCTGGACGTACGTCGCATCGGCATGGCGAGAACGCGCCACCACCGTCCGCCTTCGCCCGCACGCGCGAGACGCCGCTGAGCCATTCCTTCTGCCAGCACGTCGTCGACCGGCGCGAGCCGGTCGTCAGGGACGCCCGCGAGAACCCGCTCGTGAGCGACAACCTGGCGATCCGCGACCTCGACCTGATCGCCGTGATCGATAACCGCCCGTGCCACTGGACACCCGACCAGCTGCGGCTGCTGAGGACCTGGGGCGCAGCGTGGAGACGGAGATCGAGCTGCGGGCGAGCTTGGCCGCCGCGACGGGGTAGGGTCGGCCCATGCCCTCCGACTGGACCCTCGCCGGCCGCGCCGTCTTCGTCACCGGGGCCGCCCGCGGCATCGGGGCCGAGGTGTCGCGGCGGCTCGCCGCCCGGGGCGCCCGCGTGGCGCTCGTCGACCTCGAGGCCGACGTGCTGGCCGGCGTTGCGGCCGACTGCCCCGGCTCGGCCACCTTCGTCGCCGACGTCACCGACCCCGGCGCGCTGCAGGCGGCGGTCGACGGCGCGGTGGCGCAGCTCGGCGGCATCGACGTCGTCTTCGCCAACGCCGGCATCGCGCCGGTCGGCATGGTCCGCTCGATGGATCCGGCGGCGTTCGAGCGCACGCTCGAGGTCAACGTCACGGGGGTCTGGCGCACCGTCCGGGCCTGCCTGCCGCACGTCATCGAGCGCGGGGGCTACGTGCTGCCGGTCGCGTCGGTGGCGGCGCTCTCGCACCTGCCGGGCATGGCCGCCTACGCGGCGAGCAAGGCGGCGGTCGAGGCGTTCGCCGACGCGCTGAGCGCCGAGGTCGCCCACCTCGGCGTGGGCGTCGGCTGCGCCTACTTCTCCTTCATCGACACCCCGATGGTGCGCGGCGCCGACGCCGACCCGGTCGGCGGGCGCATGCGCGGCAAGCTGCGCGGCCCGATCGCCAGGACCTACCCGCTGGCCGGGGCCGCGGAGGCCGTCGTGCAGGGGATGGAGCGCCGCTCGCGCCGGGTGCTGTTCCCGGGCTGGATCCGCGTCCTCCTGCCGCTGCGCCACCTCGCCCAGCTCGCCACCGAGCTCGAGGGCCGGCGGCTGGCGCCGGAGGCCGACCGGATCGCCCAGGCGGAGGTCGACCGCCGTGGCGCGGCGGCGGCGTCGGCGCCGGTGGGGGAGGGCGGCGCCGCCGCGATGGCGGCCGTCGAGGCGCGCTCCGCATAGCACACCGGATCCCGGGGTAGCGGTATGGACATGGACTTCGCCGACACCGTCTTCGCCGCCACCAACGGCTCCTACCTGTTCCTGGGAGCCGTCCTGCTGATGATCTTCGGGATGGTCTTCGGGCTGTTCAGCAAGCGCGGCAACGCGATCGCCAAGCGCCCGACGGACGGCCGCGGCGAGGCCCCGGGCGCCGAGGGCAAGAGCGAGCAGGACCACGACCGGGGGGAGCACACCCCGGTCGATCACGGCACCCGCTGATCGCCGGCCGGTAGGGTCGATCGCTCGATGGACGACCCGACGGTCGAGCGCCTCGCCGAGCTGATCGTCGGCTTCGGGGCCAACGTGCAGCCGGGTCAGATCGTCGCCGTGAGCTGCGAGCCGGGCAAGGAGTACCTCGTGCGCCGGATCG
>JAUJME010000021.1 GCA_030447005.1 Solirubrobacteraceae bacterium
CGAAGGTCGCGGGTTCAAATCCCGCCCCCGCCACCAACGAAAGTGCAGGTCAGGCCCCACTTCTCGGAGTGGGGCCTTCTGCTGTCAGGGCGATCTTCTACCGGATCTTCTACCGGATGGTCTCTAGGGCTTGTTCTAGGGTTCGAGGGTCCAGAGGGTCCTATGCTGGCGTTGCCTCGAAACGGCAGGCGCGTGCCGTTCCTCCCGGTCACTCAATGATCAGGAGCAGCATGGCCATAGCAGGTTCGACTTCGTCACAAGCACGCCAACTCGTCTGGCGCGACGATCACCCGGGTGGACTCTCGCGTGGCGGCGTGTGCCTAGGTCCAGCGCTCGGCCCGCTCACGAGCGCCGGTCCTCTGACAAGTGTCACACCCCCCGGTCATGATGGCAGCGAGGCCACTGCGACAGGCCGCAGAACGCGCCCGAGGCGAGCGCCGAGACCGGCAGTTGATGCGGAGGTACCGTGTTCCGGCGGCGGCAGCGGTCGCCACGTCCCGCCGCGCCCCTCGCCCCCCGCACGGAGAACGAGTTGACACCCACCGCCCAGACGCCAGATGTGACCGCCATGGCGCCGGGCGACGTCGTGGAGCGGGTCGACGAGCTTCTCGAGGCCATGTACCGCAGCGCCGATCTCGGGAACGTGCAGGACGTCCTCAGCGAGACTGTCTACATCCTGCTCAGCAAGCAGACGCGCGAGGCCGTGTACCAGCGCGTGTTCGCCGAGCTCCGCAGCCGCTTCCCGACGTGGCGTCACCTCCGCCGTGCCCGGCTCGCAAGTGTCGAGCGCGTGGTCCGCCCGGCCGGCTTCGGGACCCAGCGCGCTGGGCAGCTGCACGCCCTGATGCGCGCGGTGGAGAGCGCCAACCGGGAGCTCGGGATTGGTCCGTACGGCCGCGAGGGCGGTGACCTCACGCTCGAGTTCCTCCGCGAGTGGGCACCTGAGGAGGCCGAGGCCTTCCTCGAGAACCTGCCCGGCATCGGGCCGAAGTCGGCGCGCTGCATCCTCTCGTACGCGCTCGGCGAGGACCGCCTCGCCGTCGACACTCACGTCCGGCGTATCCTCACGCGCCTCGGCGTGGTAGCCGTCCGCCGGGGCAAGCCCGACCACGACGCGTTCGAGGCTGCAGTCCCTCCGGCTCGCCGCGTCCGCCTTCACATCAACCTGGTTCACCACGGCCGCGCCGTGTGCCAGGAGACGTCGCCGCGATGTGCCGAGTGCCCGCTCGTATCGTTCTGCGCGGCCGGCCGGGCGTCTGCTGCTGCTGCCGCCGCCGATCATGCCGCCATCGACCTGTTCGCCGGCGCCGGCGCGATGGGCCTCGGCTTCGAGGAGGCCGGCTTCCGGGTGGTCGCCGCCGTCGAGATCGACCGCCACGCCGCCCAGACGTACCGGCTGAACCACCCCGGGGTCCCGGTGCTCGAGGCGCCCGTCGAGAAGGTAACGGGAGAGGTCCTCCGGGAGTGGGTGCCCGGGTTCGGTGAGATCGCGGCCGTTTTCGCGGGGCCCCCGTGCCAGGGGTACTCCGCGGCAGGCGCCCGGACGATCGGGGACCGCCGCAACCTCCTGTTCCGGCACGTCAGCCGGCTCGCCCGCGAGCTCGGCGCCAGGTCCGTCATGATCGAGAACGTCCCGGGCGTCCGGCGCGTCAACGGTGTCAGCTACACGGACCGCATCACAGCCTCGCTCCGCGATGCCGGCTACGTGACGTGGGACGAGCCCGAGACCTTGCGGGTGTCGGACTTCGGCGTGCCCCAGAACCGCCGGCGCCTCTTCTTCGTCGGAGTGGCGGCCGGCATCCCGCTCCCCAGCGCGCCGCCCGCCACGCACCGGCCACCCGGAACGGGCGGGGAGCGTGACCTCCCGGCCACGCCATCGCTCCTGGAGCGGCTGGCGGGCCTCCCGGAACTCGGGCCGGGCGAGGGAGGCGAGCGGTACGAGATGCCCGACGGCACCGTCGTCCTCAACTCGACGGTCATGCGGCACTCGCCGGCAGTCGTGGAGAAGATCGCTGCGATCCCGCGGGGCGGCGGGCCGATCTCGTACCGGCGCCTCGACGGGGACGTCGCCCGCACGCTCGTGGCCGGGCACCGGGCGCTGCCCGTCCACCCGACGCAGCACCGATCCATCACTGTGCGGGAAGCCGCAAGGATCCAGGGGTTCCCGGACACCTACTTCTTCTGCGGACCGAGGGCGAGACAGCCGCTCCAGGTAGCCAACGCTGTGCCCCCACCGCTGGCACGCGCCGTGGCGGCGCGCCTCCGGGCCTCGCTTGACGCGGCGGTGCCCACGGCCGGCACGGAGCCGGCCGAGGGCGCCGCCTGAGCGCGTCACGCGGTGAGCTCGGCGGCCACCTCGGCGAGGATGTCGTCGATGTCGGTGACCATGGCGTCCAGGTGCGACGCCGCCTCGCCGATCTTCTTCTGGGCTGCGCTGTGGGCCCGGCGCACGGTCGCCGCCCGCCCGAGGGCGTCACGGGCGGCGGACAGGAGCGCAGCCACCCGCTGCGGGTCGGCCGCGCCGCCGTCGCCGAGCTGGCACCGGCAGCACCAGCGAGCCCAGAGCACCGCCAGGCCCAGGGCGCGGGCGTCGAGCTCGTCCTTGTCGAGCACGGCGATCGCCTGGTTCCCGGAGTAAGAGAACGGCACGTGCACCGGGGCGTGCTCCTGGCGGCTGAACACCGCGATCCCGGCGAGCGCCTCTCGGTTGGCGATGGCGTCGCTCAGGGCAGTACGGACAGCGCGGGCGCCGAGCTTGGTGTCCTTGATCTCGAGCACGTACGCGGCCGGCTTGCCGCCGGTGTCGTCCGGGCTGAGCGTCACGACCTCGTCGCCGGCCTTGCTGCCTGCCGACCCGGTGAGCGTGCCGACCTGCTCGGCGATGTCGCCGTAGGGCGCCGCCTGGAGTGCGACCTCGGCATGGACGGCGTCCTCGTAGTCGAAGCCCTTGAGGGCCGTCAGGTCGCGGGCGGCCGCCTCCGCACGCTGGACGGCCAGCCGCTCGGCCAGCTCGCGCACCTGCTGCTCGAGCGAGCCGGCGCTCGTCCGGATGGCGTCGGCGAGGTCGGCGCGCAGGGCCCGGATCGGGCTGGCCTCCGTGTCGAGGCTGAACAGCTCCCGGACCGAGCGGGCGTGGGTCGCCATGGCTGCGGACGCCGCCTGCTCGATGCGGGCGATGGCGCTGGTGCGCGACTCGGGGTCGAATGTGGCGGACAGCAGCTCTCCCAGGCTCGCCTCCACGCCCGCCATTGCCGCGGGGAGCGTGCCACCCTCGTCGAGGAGTGCGCCGGTAGTCGATGCCAGCCGCTCCACCGCGCTGGCTACGGCCTGCTCGAACGAGGCGGTCATGCCGGCCACGGCACGCTCGAGCTGGTGGGTGTCGACCGCGGAGGCCGCTGCCGGCGCCACCCGGGCACCGAGCCGGAGCAGGTGGTGGGCCTCGAGCGCGGCGTCGTCGGCCCGCCGCAGCGCGGCGAGGACGTCCGGGTCGCTCTCGGTCAGGGTGATGTGTGCTGCCGACCCCGTGAGGGCGACGGCGTCGGTGATGTCGTTGGTGGTGATGGCGAGTGCCATCAGGGCCTTCCTTTCCGGGCCGGACCACCGGTAGGGTTGCGGCTGCGACACTCGCTGCCCTTGCGGTGGCCCGACCCTCAGTATGTGGGTTGGTGTGTGTGCCCGGGCCCGCCGATCTGGCGGGCCCGTGCCGTTCCTCTTGGGCTCCCGGTGGGCACGAGACAGTTGTACGACGGGCCTGGTACGGTGTCGTTGCCTGTTGCGGCAACTGGCAACTTCGCTGGACCGCTTGCTCGGGCCTTGGTTGTATGTGTGCGCATGAGCCCCTCAGCCGCCCTGCGGCTCCCGCCAGCGGTCATGGTTGACGCCGGCGCCGGCGCGCGAGTGCGGGCGGCCCGCATCGCCGCCGGGATGACGGTCGAGGCGCTCGCCGGGCTGGCCGGCATCGACAAGGGCCACCTGTCGCGGGTCGAGACGGGCCGCAGGCCCCTCCCCGAGAGCCTCGCCAGCGAGCTCGCACGGCACCTCGGCGTCCCGGCGTGGGAGATCGTGCTCGCCGGCGGGCAGCTGCCCGGCGACGTCTCGGCCGCCCTTGCCGAAGGGGGCGTGGCGACGGCGCTCGAACCCGGAAGGCTCGGCACGGTCACCCTGCCGGCGCTGCGCCGGCACCACCTCTCGTACTTGGCGGACGAGCACGTGGCCAGCCTCGGCGCGGCGACGGACCCGCCGCGGCTCAACCGGCTCCTCGCGAGCGCCGGGGTCCGCATGGTGCGCGGCGCTGGCGACGGCATCCACGAGGTCGCGCCGGATCACTTCGAGATCGGCACCGACATCCCCGAGGATCACCACGCGCTCATCGGCGCGCACCTCGTCGCGCACCGGCTCCTCGAGCACGGGTCCTGCGACATCGCGGGGTTCGGCACCGCCGAGCTCGAAGCGACCGCCATGGCCTCCTTCCTGCTCGCCCCGCGGGCCGCGCTGCGGTCCGCCGCGCTGCGGCTTCGCAACGAGCTCGGGATCGAGCCCTACGGCGACGTCACCGCGCTCATCGGGCTCGCCGCCGAGCGCTTTGGCCTCCCGGTCTGGGTGATGGCCCGGAGGCTCGGTGAGGACGGCCTGCTCGCCGAGATGGTCGAGGTCGGCGACCTGTGACCCCGGCCGCGCCCTTCGACGTGACCCTCCCGAGCCCCATCGCCGCGCTCCTCGACCTCCGCGCGTCGGGCCACGGCGCGGTCGTCGACGCCGGCCGCCGGTCCGACCTTCAGGCCCGGATGCGCGTCGAGACCAGCCTCGCCGCGTCCATCCTCGACCTGGCGCGATCGCCGCAGCCTCCCGCGCTCATCCTCATCACGGGTTCCGCCGGGGGCGGGAAGTCGGTGCTGATCGACGAGGTGCTCGCACGCGAGCCCGGAGCGTTCCGTGACTGGATCGAGGACGCGACCCACTCGGACTCGCCGACCGAGCACCAGATGGAGCGGCTCGCATCCTTCCTGGCGCCGCTCGCAGACGGCGCCGATGCGCCGGCCGGCCCGCCCCTGCTCCTCGCGATGAACACCGGCATGGTGATCCGGTTCTTCGACCAGCTCCGGGTGGCGCGCGGTGACATCCATGGCTTCGGCAACCTCGAGGCGACCCTGCTGCGGCGCCTCGGTGTCGATGACCCCTCGGCCCTCGCCGGCGACGACCTCGCAGCGGCGGTGATGGTCGTCAACCTCGATAGCCGGCCGACATGCGGAACCGACGACGGCCTGTTCCGGAACATCCTGCTCTCCCTCAACCCGGACGACCCCGCCGGCGTGCTCGCCGGTAGCCCTCGGTGCGCCACGTGCTCGGTAGCCGAGTTCTGCTGGGCCCGGACCAACGCCAAGCTGCTCGCATCACCTGAGATCGCCCGCGTCGTCGACAGCGCGGCGGGGTCGGCCGCGCGCGAGCGCGGGCGGTGGCCCTCGCCGCGGGAGCTGTGGGATCTCGCATCCCACCTGGCCACCGGCGGCGCGCAGTTCACCAGCGCCGACCCGTGCCTCGATGTCGCAGCCGCAGCCGCAGCCGACTCCAGCGACGCCCGGGCTGTCTGGGAGAACCTCGTCATCACCGGCCCCTTCCGCGACCCGCCGTCGAGGCTCGGGGCCGAGGTCGCCGGCCGCGACCCATCCTTCAGCGCGTCTGGCGAGGTTCACGCTGTCCTCGGGAGCGCCGGGATCGACGTCCAGCGCGATGCCGCAACCATCACCTCTGCCCTCGCAGTCGCGGGCGCCCCCGCGGTGGCCACCGCCGTCACCGCGTTCACGTCGCCGGACCCACCGGACCGGCCAGACATCGCACGCGCCACCGTGCGTGCTCTGTGGCTCGCCGGCGACGTCGCGCTCGGTGCCGGCACGCCGGAGCGCGAGCTGTTCGATGCAGCTCTCGCGCAGTACCCGGCGATGTCGGCCGGCGGTGACCGGGAGGCGCTCGAGCGCTTCCTCCAGATGGTCGAGGACGGCTTCGCGGCCAGCTTCGGCGAGCGCCTCGGCCCCGAGGCCTACTACCGGACCGAGGCCCACGACGCGGCGCGGCCTGTCGCTGTGCTCGCCCGCGCCGCGATCTCCGATCACCTCGACCCCGCTCCGGACCCCGCGGTCGCTGCGAACCCTGCGGGCGCCGAGCTCGTGGGGCACCAGCCGCTCGCGATCAACGTCACCCTCGCGGGCGTCGACCTCGCCGTCCCGTACCCGCTGTTCCGGCTGCTCGCCGACGCGAGCAGCGGGGCGGTGCCGTCCACCCAGGATCTCGAACGGTTCTCGTCGCTGAAGCGCGCCGCCGAGGCGCTCGGCAGCGTCGCCGCCGCGAACCGCGACGAGCCGCTCATGTTCGTCGTAACCGGACCGAGCAGCCGCGTCGCCCGCTACCGGGCATCCCAGCGGCGCGACCGGTTCTCCGCCGGCACCGTCACGGCCGTCGAGGACGTGACCACGCGATGAGCCTCGACGACGCCCTTAGCCGGATCGCGGACACGACCGGCGTCGACCTCGCCGGCTCAACCGCGGAAGCCATCACCGTCGGCGGGGCCGCCATCGGCCTGCCCGCGTCGCTCGACCCGCTGGACATGAAGACGGCGTTCCCCGCGCGGGGGTACGGCGACCAGCGCGAGAAGTTGCTCTACATGTTCGTGGAGGACGCCACCTCCCCGGGCACCAGCCGGCCCAGCGACCGCCACCTGCGCGACGGGATCGCCGAGCACGTCGGCGACGTGCGGGATGACGCCAGCCGCGACCGCCTGGCCGAGGTCATGCGCGAGCACTACTGGACGAAGCCCAAGCGCGGCCGGGCCGTGCACCTGCTCCCCTTCCACGCCTCGCTCCCGCACGGCTTCAAGCTTCACACCCGCTACAAGATGTACCGCGGGAACCTGCTGGCCTTCCTGTGCTGGACCGGCAGCGGCTTCAACACCGGCCTGCTGGAGTCGCTGTTCGACCTCTTCAACAGCCAGGACGACTTCTCGCGTCTGGACCAGATGTTCGTCTCGGCGGCGGAGAACTGGGCCGGGACCGCCAGCGCCACGCCCGGCGGCTTGTTCGCCTCCTCCGACGTCGACGCCGTGGAGGCCGTCCTCGGGGCCAGCGGCGCCTACTGCCAGCCCCACCTCGAGCAGTTCCAGGCAGACCTGGCCCAGCTCCTCGAACTCCGCGGCCGGATCCCGCGTCGCGACCTCATCGACGCGCTCACCCTCCTCGTCGGGTTCCACCTGGGCACCTACTACTACCGGGTCGCCCTCACCCTTGGCGAGGGCCTCGATCGCGTCGCCGCCACTGCCGCCGGCGGGGCCGACCCGGGGGGTGGCTGCGACTGCTCCGCGGGGCTCGACGGGTGCCCGCTCGCCGGCCGCATCCAGTTCCGGATCGGCACCGGCGGCTACCGGCCCGCATCGGAGCGAGACCCGAGCGTCCGCTCCTACCGCGACCTGCACCTCAACCGGCTCATGGGACTCGCCGCGTCGATCATCACCGCGAACCATGTCGGCTGGCTGTGGTCCTCGCTCGGCGGGAGCGGCTGGGAACCGGGGACCGGGCGGCCCGACCTGCCCTCGCTCGCCGCCGCGCTCGAGCGCGACCCCGAGCTGGCATCGCGGCTCGACGCGGCAGCGTGGGCCCTCGCCGCGATCTACGCGAGGGAGGGCGCCGCGCTCGACGAGGTCTCGAACGCGGCGTCGGGCGTGGTCGCCCTGCGCAGCGCCGTGACCGCGCGGCAGCGCAGCGCGCTGCGCAAGTACTCGACCGACGTCGTCAACATGCTCCTGCGGCCACAGCAGGAGGCCGGCAGGCTGCTCGCTGGCAACGGCACGCGCATCAGCTTCTTCGAGATCGATGAGCCGCTCATCTTCATCCTCGTGAGGCTCGCCTGCGGCAGCCGGCCCCGGCGCGCTGACGAGTTCCTGGCCACGCTCCGGCGGTACGGCCTCGAACCGCAGGACCGTGGCGAGCACGACCGGCTGCTCATCGCGCTCGAGCGGCTCGGCATGATCCGGAAGTACTCAGACGCAGGGGAGTCGACGTATGTCCGACACCCGCTCTGAACCCCCGGCGCGCCCGGCGAGCGCGGCCGCGCTCGCCGCCGCCGCGCTGGTACGGGCTGCAGCGCGCAGCTCGTCGCACCGGCGGCTCCTGCTTACCAGCCACCTGGGCATCACCCCCGCCAACGTCATGGCGGAGCTCACGGCGCTCGCGAGCAGCACCACCGAGATCGCCGGCCAGGAGCTCGCGGCCATCAGTGCCGGCGCGGCCGAGCTCGTGCCGTACCTCGTCGTGCCGCCCGGCTCCCCGCCGCAGGCGAACGCAGGCAGCCAGGGCTTCGCCGCCCGGCTCCGCAACGTGTTCGCCGACGGCAGCACGGGCCCGCGCGTCCTGCTCATCCTCGACCCCGATCCCGTCGAGACCGTTCGCACCGCCAGCGAGGACGCGAGCGCCCTCCCCGAGCTGGCCTTCCGCTCCCTGTGCGACGCCGCCGCAGCAGGCGCGCCGGAGAGCGCGGCCGAGCTCATCGCCGCCGTCGCGGCCGACTTTGCCGCCAGGGCCGACCCGGAGGCGGGCGCGCTCAACCGGCTCGCGCAGTTCGCCGCTGAGCCATGGGCGACGCGCCAGGCGGCGGCCGCCGAGCTGCACCGCCTCGGGTACTACATCGGCGATCCCCGTGAGACAGGTGCGGGCCTCAGGTTCAACGCCGGGTGGCGCCTGACCATCGAGCGGGCACTGGCCCCCGACAAGGAGCTCGGCCGCGAGCTGGCGCGTCAGGCGGGTTTCAACACAGCGATCCTGCCGACGCTCGTGAACGCCAGGGGCGCAACGGGCCTCGACTACAGCCGGTTCGCGCTCGCCGACCTCGTCGCACCGGATGCGCCGCCGACGCCGCGGGCGCGGTTTGCTGCCCCGCTCGCCGTCACCGGCGCCGCGGCCAGCCACGCGGGGCCATCGCGCGTCGCTGCCTGGCTGCCCGGTGGCGGCGACCTGCGCATCGCGCTCGACCGCCCGCTCGCGCCCGGGCAAGCGCTCACCGCGGCATGGGCGGCGGGAGGAACAGGTCGATGTACCGCCGAGGCCGACCCGCCCTCCGCGGTCCTTGCGTGCGAGGGCAGCAGCGGCTGGGGGTTCGCTGAAGTTTCCCTCACCACCGGCGGGGTGGCGACCGCCTCCATCAACGTCGGTGTCTACACCGGCGCAGGGACGTGGTTCCCCGTCGAGGACGCCCTCGACATCGACCCTGGCGCCAGCGCGTTCCGCGTCGACGGCGAGCCCAGGCTGGTCGCCATCGCCCCGGGCGGGAGCATCATCAGCCCGCTCGCGGCGGAGCTCGGGCCGCCGGGGGGCCTCGTGCCGGTGCCCACGCGCTACGCAGGCGAGGAGCACACCATCCCCCTGCTGCTCCTCGGCGAGGGTCCCGGCGGGGGCGAGGGTGACGGCAGCGGCGCTGACGGCGAACCCGGCGACGGCGACGGCGACGGTGACGGCGACGGTGGGGCCGATGGTGCTGACGGCGGCGACCCGGACGGCGGTGGCGGCGGGCAGGGATCAGGCGAGGGGCCCGCCGTCGACGCCGACGCCGTCGACCCCAGCCCCGTCCACACCGCCCTCCGGTTCGCGGCAGCGGGGGTCACGCGCGCGATCGCCGAGTTCGCGGTCGCGACGCCAGACCCGGGCACGCTTCAGGCACCCCCGGAAGCGGCGCCGTCGGAAGGCTGGCGGGCCGGGCTGATCCAGGCAGCCGGGGCGCAGCGCGCGTTCCTCGCCGGCCAGTCCACCGAGGGTTGCGACGGGCTCGCGCTCGAGCGGACCGTCCTCGAGCAGCCCGGCACGCTCGCGTTCACGCTCGCCCGCGATGCGAGAGTGGCGCGAGCCGTCCCGCACCCCACGTTCGAGCGGCTGCGGCTCCCCGAGAGCCCGCATCTGCGCCAATTCCAGGACGCCCGCGCCGCACTGTTCGATTCCCTCCTCAGCGGGCCCGGCACCGCGTACGGTGCCGCGGCGCCGGAGTGCCGGGGGGCCGCGGTCGAGTACTGCGCGGCCTTCGCCGCCCTGCTCGCCGAGCTGCCGGACGAGGGCGCGTACCAGCGCCACCTCGACAGGCTGGTCCTGTGCGACGCGATCGAAGATCCAACCTCGGGCTCAGTCCTCATCGCCCCGACCAGCCCCCTGACCGTCGCGTTCTACCTCGCCCTCGCCGAGCAGGCAGACACCTGGATCTCCGGCGGGGCGCTCCCGCTCCCTGGCGACCTTGACGACGTTGGCTGCCAGTACCTCGCCCCGTTCGTGAGTGTCGGCGGCACGTGGTACGAGGCCGCGCCACCTTCTCGGGCGCCCTTCCTCTGGCGGCGGCTGCGGCCTGTCGTGCGCACCGCCGGGGCGGCCGGCGGCGACCCGAGGCTGATCGCGCGCCGGCTCGAGGCGTTCCTGCGGGTCTTCGACGTCTACGCCGACCGTCGGCATACCCTCTCGGTCGCCTTCCACGATCCCGGCGACGCCGCCGGCGTGGTCCAGGCGCTGCAGACGTTCTACCGCCGAGGCGCGGCCGCCGGCGGCCCGCTCCGCCCGCACCTCGACGCGCACCTCGTCGTCCCGGACCGGGAGCGCCCGCCCCGCGCGGTCGAGGAGTTCCTCTCGAACCGCGCCGGCGACAGCAGCGAGGCAGATCTCCTCGCCCAGGGGCGTGTCCGGCTCCACGTCTGGGAGCCTGACGACGAGCTCCCGTTCTGCCACGTCTCGTTCGTATTCCGGTCAGCCACTGCCCGCGAGATCCGCCAGGTCGGCATGGCCGACCGAGCACCGACGACCTTCGCGGGCGGCCTCGCCGCGTCTCCCGGGCGCCACATCGTGACTGCGCCGAACGAGCGCATCTTCTACTGGGGCACGTTCGCTGCCAGGCCGGCAAGCGCCCCACCGGGCGCATCCGGCGCCGTGCTCGCGGCCATCACGGAGCGCCTGAACGAGCTGGTCGGGGGCCAGGGCGACCGCCTCCACCCGGGGATGACCGCTATGGCCGCCACGACGATTCCGGCGGAGTTCATGGAGCGCGTGTACGACAGCTCGGCGTGGGTCGTGCACCTCGACCGGATGATCGGCCTCGAGGCGTTCATGCCCCACGACGGCGCCGCCGTCAGGCGGTACCTCGTCGACTACGAGGACGCAGCGGATCGCGGCGCCGGCTACGACGCGATCACCGCCACCACCCGCGTCGAGCCCTACCTCGACGCCCTCCGCCGAGCGCTCTCAGGTGACCTCGACCCCGCTGACGCCGGCCTGCGCGCCGTGCTCGACACGATCAACGCCGTGTCAGGGCGGTGGGCCATCCAGCTCCTCCGCGACGCGCCGAACATGATCCGGGAGCGGGTCGGCACTATCGCCGCGATCGCCGCGATCCGCGATCTCGATCGCACCTTCGCCGATCCGGGATCCTTCACCGCAGTCATCGCGCTCAAGCCGGACGTCCTGACATCAGCGGAGCTGCGCGCAGCCGCGCCGCCCCTCGCCCGACCGGCATGCGACGACCTGGCCATCATCAACGTCGCGCTCGGCGGCACCGGACCCGTCGCCGTCCGGGCACGCCTCGTCGAGGTCAAGTTCCAGACCGCGGGCAGCGCGGACGAAGGCCGCGCCCGCCTCCAGCTCGACAACATCAGGGCCTGGCTCACCGCCGCCTTCACGCCAGCGGGGCCCGGCGCGCCGTTCCGCGGGCGCGACCTCGCCAACCTCCTCCGCTCGGCGACAGCACGCGCCCGCGTGTTCGGGCTCGGCGCGGGCGCTGACGATGCCGGGGCCGAGCGCGCCCTCGCCGCCATCGCGGCCGGCGACTACACGTTCGCCTGCGAGTACTGGGCAGGCGGCGAGCGCCTCCAGGGTGACGTCATCTCGCTGCAGCTCGATAGCACCGTCACCGCGTCACGCTCCGCACTCGCCGGCGATGGCGCCGCCTACGGCCTCATCCGGCTCGGCCGCCCCGCGTTCGAGCAGGTCGCCGCAGGCGGGCAGCTCGACCCGCAACCGTGGGAGCGAGCAGCCTTCGAGCCACCCCCGTCACCGCCGCCTGCCCCAGCGCCCCCTCCCGGCACGCCAGCTCCAGCGGGCGAAGCTGGGCCGGGGACGCCGGGCGCCCGCGCAGCGCTGGCGCCACCCGAGACAGCAGCGGAGGTCGCGGACCTCGCCCGGGCCCTCGACCAGGCTGCGCGCAAGTACGGCCTGGACCTCGAGCCAATCCAGACCGAGCTCGCCCAGGCAGGACCCACCGTGATCCGGTTCCGGACCCGCCCGCTCGGCCGCCAGACACTGAAGGGGGTGCAGCAGTCAGCCCTTGACGTGGGCCGGGAGATCGGCGCCGCCACCGGCGTCATCGTTGCCCAGGAGCCGTACTTCATCACGATCGACGTCCCCCGCCGCCACCCGCAGGTCGTGCACTTCGCCGAGCACCTGGCACTGCTCGAGGGCGCTGCCGCTGAGCCCGGCGCGCTACCGTTCCTCCTGGGGATGGCACCCTCCGGGGAAGTCGCGATCGAGGACCTGGCCCGCCTGCCACACCTCCTCATCGCCGGCGCGACTGGTTCGGGCAAGAGCGTGCTGCTGCGGGGGATCGTGGCCTCGCTCGTCCACGTGCGCCCGCCGAGCGAGCTGCAGCTGCTGATCATCGACCCCAAGCAGGTGGACTTCCTCATCTTCGACGACCTCCCCCACCTGTACGGCGGGAGCCTGGTTACCGACCCGCTCGCAGCCGTCACCGTCCTCGGCGACACCATCGAGCAGGAGATCGAGCGGCGCCGGCCGCTGCTTCGAGCGGCCGGCGCAACGAGTGCCCTCGAGTACTACGAGCAGGGCGGCTCGCGCACAGACCTGCCACAGCTCGTCGTCGTGATCGACGAGTTCGCAGACCTGGCTGGCGCGCTCAGCCGGGCCGAGCGCCAGGACTTCCTCGGTCTTGTCCAGCGGTACGGGCAGCTCACCCGCGCGTTCGGCATCTACCTCGTGCTCGCCACGCAGCGGCCATCCGTGCAGGTCATCACCGGCGAGATCAAGGCCAACCTCACCGCACGCGTGGCGCTCCGGGTCCAGAGCTTCCAGGACTCGATGACGATCCTCGGCCAAGTGGGGGCGGAGCGCCTCGCGGAGCGGGGCGACATGCTCTTCAGCCACGGCTCGCGGCTCGACCGTCTCCAAGGCTTCCTCGTCACGGCCCGAGACGCCGAGTCAGCCGCGTTTCGCTGGCGATGACGTTCAGGCCAAAGCCGGTCCAGAAGTAAACCCGATGGTGAACCTATCCTGCGGGGCGGCTGCCTTTCGTACGCTTCGCCCATGGTCCTCGCTCATGTCGAACCTGGAGCACCAGACGAGATGTTGCACAACCCGGCGTGTGGCGCCGCGCGGAGACGCCACCGGCGGGCCGACGCCTGGCGCGAGTACCGGTCGCTCCAGGATGCCACAACCGACTGCGCCGCCGAGGCCTGATCGTCGACGAATGCCACCGCTGCCAGTTACTCATGCACGTGGACGCTGGTCTCATCAGGGGCGAGGAAATCGACACGGCATCGCTCCTCGCGCTGGCCGGCGGCCCCCCGCACCGCCTGCCATCCAAGCGGGTGACCTACCGGGATGGGAAGTACGCCGGACCCGGGCGCGACTTCCCGAAGTTCGCTTCATGGCGGACGCGGAGCGAGCGGCCATCATCCGTACCGCAGCACAAGAGGCGCGATGCGCCTTCGGGGTCGAGGCCCCTGTATCGAGGTATTTGCTCACAGCCTCGCCGAGATGCTGGCCTTCGCCGAGGCGATCCTGGCGGGGGAGCCAGGGTTTCGAAACCCTCGTAGCCCCGCCGCACCGGCAGTAGAGTCCTCCACTCGCGCGGGCGAAGCTCGCGGGTGGAGGTCGCGCGATCTACGTTGCTTCCGGCCAGCTTGCACCTGTCGTCTACCGGCCGGCGCGTGTCGTGCCTGCCGCTCAGGCAACAAACGTCGACCGGGACGGCGAGCTGGCGGACGTCTCGCACACGTCGGCGGTAAGTTCGTGTTCGTGGCGGTCCCGCGTACTGCGAGCCGCAGCTCTCACAACGCGAGGGATCGAGCCGCGTAGGCGAGGCGTCAGGGACCAGGCGCTTCTGCGGCGACGAGTGCTGCAAAGACCGCCGCAGCTTCGGCCTGCATTCCAGGGATGACGTGTTGGTACACGGACATCGTGAAGGCGGGGTTGGCGTGCCCGAGCCGCTCGCTCACGACCTTGACCGGCACACTCGCCTTGAGGAGCAGCGTGGCGTGTGTGTGGCGGAGGTCATGGAGTGTGATGATCGGGAGTCCGGAGCGAGCGACCCTCCGGTCGAAGGCCTGGCTGAAGATGTCCGGGTGGACGGGCGTGCCGTCGGGGCGGCAGAAGACGAGGTCACGGTTCTCGTAGGTCGACCCGAGGGCGATCCGCTCACCCGCCTGCTGCTTCCTCCACCGCCGTAGGACGGTCACCGTCTCAGGGTCGAGGTCGATCGACCGGCGGCCGCTGCCAGTCTTCACGTCGGAGACTTGGAGGTCGTACGCCACCGAGATGATGGCCTGCCGCACCGACAGCCGCGCAGCGTCGAGGTCGACGTCGGACCAGCGCAGACCGAGAATCTCGCCTCGGCGCATCCCGGTGTGGGAGGAGAGGTGGAACGCGGCGTAGAGCCGGTGCCCGGCCATGAGGTCGAGGAACGCCCGCAGCTCCTCGGCAGTCCACACCTTGATCTCGTGGCGCTTGGCAGAGCTCAGTTTCGGAGGGTCGGCGGCATCGGCGACGTTGCGGATGACGCTTCCCTTGCGGAGTGCGTCCTTGAGCGCCTTGTGGATGACGAGGTGGATGGAGCGCACGGTCTTGACGCTCAGCCCTCCGGCGCCGTCGCGCCGACCCTTGGTGAGGAGCTTGGCGTAGAGGGTGTCGAGGTCCTCCGGCGCCAGCTTCTGCAGCGGGATGCGCCCGATGGCCGGGATGACGTGGAGGTCGAGGTTCCGCCGGTAGGAATCGAACGTGCTCGGCCGGAGCTGCGCCTGCTGGAGGGGGAGCCACCGCTCCGTCAGGTAGTCGCCGAAGCTAATCCTGTCAGCGGGTGCCCGGTAGCCGTCGTTGGCCCGCTTCACCAGGTCGGTGAGGAGCTTCTCGGCGTCGCCCCGTTTGGGCCCGCCGGGCATCCACCGCCGCCGCTCCTTCCCCGTGGCGGGGTCGATGCCTTCGTAGATGACTGCGTAGTACTGCTTGCCCTTCTTGACCGTGTAGCCACGCATGC